>NBML01000053.1 GCA_002085465.1 Desulfobacteraceae bacterium 4572_89
TTCTTATCTTTCTTCTTATCTTTTTTCTTATCTTTTTTCTTATCTTTTTTCTTATCTTTTTTCTTATCTTTTTTCTTATCTTTCTTCTTATCTTTTAAATCTTTTTCCAGATTCTCCACTTTGACTTCTTCCACAGGATCTTTTTTTTCTTCAGTCATAGGTACATCCTTTCCGTTATTTCATTTTTAAAATGATTAGTTGTGGGGAACCGATTTTTTCAAAGGGGAGCCCCTTTTACTCAAAATTGTTAAATACGCAATATGATTACTTTTATTTTGCTGAATTGAAAATGTCAATCAATATTTTTTCTCATGATTTTTTCTCATGTAAAAAATTTCAACCTTTGCGGGTGGGTTAAGCCGCCAATTTGAAATTCAGATTCTTGGTTTCAAACCATTTACCATTCTTTGGCGGTTCCACCTTGTCATGCCGTACTGCTTTGAGGTACTCAATATTGAAGTCAACCCAATTCAAGGAGAACTGCAGGATTGCCGGCTGCGATCCCGGACACATCCTCCCCCATGACGGTTATTTGATCAATCTCGGGCATCCGGACGAAGAGGCCCTGGAAAAATCAAGAACCGCCTTTCTTGATGAGATGCAGCGCTGTGAGCAGCTGGGCCTTAAATATTTGAATTTCCACCCGGGAAGTCACCTGAACAAAATAGATCCCCATAAATGCCTTGAACGAATTGCCGAATCCATTAACCTGGCTCTGGACAAGACAACCGGCATTGCCGCTGTCATTGAGAACACGGCTGGCCAGGGAACCAATATGGGACATAGATTCCAGCACCTGGCCAGGATTATTGGGAATGTCCAGGACAAGAGCCGCATGGGGGTCTGCCTGGATACCTGTCACACCTATTCTGCCGGATATGATATCAAGACTGCCAGGGCTTTTGAAAATACCCTCCAGGAGTTTGACAATATAGTGGGTATCAGCTATCTGAAAGCCATGCATTTAAATGATTCAAAAAAAAAATTCCAAAGCAGGGTGGACAGGCATGAGAGCATTGGAAAGGGGTCCCTGGGGATTGAGCCTTTTAAATTTATCATGAATGATCCGCGTTTCGATCATATCCCCATGGTTCTTGAGACACCGGATCAATCCATCTGGAAAGAGGAGATCAGGCTCCTCTACAGCCTGATTGAATAAAATGAACAGGGAATCTGCGCCTGGAATGGCCATTTTTATGGCATACGGCCCATGGAGATTTTTGGTTACCTGGAAAAAGGAGGTATCACAAGAGTTGGTGTTTCTGTTTACAATACCACAGAGGAAGTGGATCGTTTAATTGACGCAATTAAAACAATTTATCTAGTCCCAGACAACTTTACCACTGTCCCAAGCCTCCTTTGTCAATGCATCATATTGAATCTTGTGATGCGCCGGCGGTCCATACGGCCGAGGGTCGATATTTCAATAGTACACCTTTTAAAAATTTACGCAAAATCTGGTCTTTACAATTTCGGTAATGTCTATTGTCGGGGCTGCGGAAAAAGGCACTTAATTCGTGTTTGCTGATGTGTGCATCAGCCATGGCCAGGATTTCAATAATATCATCGGCTTTAAGGTTCAATGCGATTCTTAATTTTCTAAAAATGATGTTATTTGTTAACCTTGTTTCCGGCTCGGGCTGCGGGCCCTCTTTTTTCCCTCGTTTGTCATTGATCAGACCATTGAGGAAGATAGCAAGATGAATGTCGCTGATTTCCTTGTATGCAGGGTCATCATCTTTTTTCAGCCAGTCGCTGACCCGGGCCCGGGATACGGTCAGGTCTGCCAGGCTAAAAATAGCAATCATTTTTGAATCACCAAAGTCAAAGGTATAGCGGATACGTCGCAGGATGTCATTATTGGTCATATTTATGTCCTTTTTTTAGACGACTTCTGGAAACGGGATCTTGATCGGGATAGATTTTTCCCGGCCTTTTTATTTTTCCCGGGTTTTTCTTTTTTCCGGGTGGATTTGGGCCTGGTTTTCCGGCCAGGGGATTTTGAAGCCTGGTTTTTGGATTTTCTTTTATTGACAAGCTCTTTTAATTCTTTGGCTGCTTTTTTTTCGCTGTCAGAATCATTGGGTCGCAACAGAACAAAATCCGGAACAACACCTCCCTCTGTAAAGCCGCTGACCTCTTCCCTTGGAATTTTTTGATCCAATAGTTTTTCAATGGCCTTAAGGTGTGCTTTTTCTTGGTGGCTTACCAGGGAGACAGCAATTCCACTTATCCCGGCTCTGCCCGTACGGCCGATGCGGTGAATATAATCCTCAGGCACTCCCGGCATATCATAATTGACCACATGGGGAAGGTTGCTGATATCAAGCCCCCTTGCAGCCACATCTGTTGCCACGAGGATTCGGATTTCCCCGTTCTTGAACTCCTTAAGCGTCCTTGTCCTGAATGACTGGCTCTTGTTGCCATGCAGGGCAGCAGCAGAGATTTTCTTCGCAGCCAGCTTTTCCGTAAGCTTGTTTGCCCCGTGTTTTGTGCGGACAAAGACCAGGACCTGGGACCAGCGTTCCTGGGTAATTAAATGGATGAGCAGGGCTCGTTTGTTTGATTGATCCACAAGGTGTACCTTCTGGACAATGGATTCTGCGGCTTTTTTGCCGGGGGTCACTTCAATATATTCCGGTTCCTGGAGCATGATTTTGGCAAGATTTCGAATCTGCTGGGTATAGGTGGCAGAAAAGAGCATTGTTTTCCGTTTTTCAGGAACCAGGTCAAGAACCTCATTGATCTCCTCACTGAATCCCAGATCCAGCATTCTGTCTGCTTCGTCAAAGACCAGGAATTCTATCTGGGAAAGATTAAGATCCCTGTGGGCGGCAAGATCCAGAAGCCTTCCAGGTGTTGCCACAAGAATATCAATGCCACGCTTGAGTCGATCGATCTGGGGGCCGATGTTAACCCCGCCATAAACCACGGTACATCGAATGGATACCCTTCTTCCATAGGCCTTTATGCTATCTCCAACCTGAAGTGCAAGTTCCCGGGTGGGGGCCAGAATAAGGGCCCTGGGATGCTGTCTTTTCCTCTTGTCATGGCTCAGAATGTTAACCAGGGGAAGGGCAAATGCATCTGTTTTTCCCGTTCCTGTCTGGGCTCTGGCAAGAACATCCTGTCCTTTAAGTATTACAGGAATGACCCTGGTCTGGATGGGTGTGGGTGTGGTGTATCCTTTGGAGTTAACAGCGTTAAGCAGTTCGATCCGAAGGCCAAGTTCATCAAATGACATAAAAAATCCTGAAATTTCTTTTACTATTAAAGTTTCAACTACACCCGGTCTTATATCATAATTCCAAGGGAATGTCCCATAACTTCAACATTATCATCAACCAAAAGAGAGTTTGGGAACGCTAAACAGCTATCAGCTGACGTTTTGATTCATAGGTCAGGAGTCTGGCAGATATTGGATCATGGAATCGAATTTTTTGTTGGGGTTTGTTTATAAAAAGTGTTAAAACTCTTTGATCTGAAATATTTCGGTTTTGAAAAATACAGAACCCTTGTTAATGGAAGACCCCTTCAAAAACAGATCATTGATTCCTGCCTTGGGGGCACTTCCCTGCTTGGTATCCTTCCCACGGGCGGCGGAAAATCCATCTGCTACCAAATCCCGGCCCTTCATAGGTATCATCGCCTGGGGGAACTGACCATTGTTATTTCACCCCTTAAGGCCCTGATGAAGGATCAGGTTGATAATCTGTTTGAGGGGGAAAATATATGGACAAATCAAATTGAACTTATCCTTGAATCCTGGTGCCTGATTAACAATGACATGGAAATTTCCATTGCCAGGGCAAAGGATTTTGCCCTTGAAACACTTTATGTGCAATAATGATGACATTAAAATTGCAGCACTTTCGAAAAAAGGATCAGAATTATGACGTTCCAATATCCAGAACATTGTAAAGGCAAGGGTTCTGGGTGTAATTAGAAGAGATGCTAGGGAAAATAATGACAATGGATATCAAAAAGTCAGGGTTGAATCATGGGAACTGCCAATTGTTGAAATCCTTCATTTGAAAGCAAGGGGAAATGGGACGTAAAATAATAAAAAAAGTTTTTATCAGGAATGATATGAAACATCACTGGCGTATCCATTTTCTTCCCACAACCATATAAACAAGAACAGAACCCAGCATCAGATATCCAAACATCTGGATATCTTTTGTTTTAAAAATATAGGAAAGGGTGATAATAATTGCTGCGCTGATCACAAAAAATACAGGTTTGGGGATCTGTTTGAGTATCACCCGCCCAAAATGGGCAAAACGGATATGGCTCACCATCAGTCCCACAGAAACACTGGTCAATATCCATAATATGCCTGGAGTTGCGATAAGAGATGCACCCAGAACAATTAAGGCACCTGCCGGGCTGGGAAGTCCGTTAAAAACACCCTCTGGCAGGTCAGTCCGGTTTTTATCCTTTGCAACAAACCTGAAAAGGCGGAAAGCAACCCCCATAATAAAGATACTTCCTACAAACCATGCCATTGAACCGCCTGTCTTCACAATCACATAGGCAGGTGCCAGCCCAAAGCTTACAAAATCAGCAATGTCATCCATATAAGGACCATACTTGGTTCCTCCGTGCTTTAGCGCCATACGTCCATCAAATAAGTCAAACAATTGCCCGATAATGATGATGCAGATTGCCCTGGCAAAAAAAAGGTTATGGGTCAGGATAAGACTGGTTACACCACAAAAAAAATTAAGGGCGGAAAGGATATCTGCATAGAGCCGGTTGGGGATGAATTTAAAGACCATGGATGCTGAGGAAAGAACAATGCAGGCAACGAGCACCTCATGGGCAATATTTATGATTTCAGGATTTTTGTCTATTAATGCACACAAAATAACAAGGCCAAAGCAGATGATGGCCTTAATTTTTCCAAAATTATTGGCAGCACCGGAGAGTCTGACCCAGGTAAGGATTTGCCTGGCAAAAAATTGTCCCACAAATTCAATGATTACAAGGGTCCATATCAGGGGTATGGATAGAATTCCTCCATAGGCAAATCCAATCAATACAGGCAGATAGGTTAATTTGTCACACATGGGGTCCAGCCATTCTCCCCAGGTTGATCCCAGATTGCATCCCCTGGCCACAACACCGTCAGCACCATCAAGTATTGCCGCAAAGGTAAATATAAAGATCGCAAAGGATTGATAAACAGTAAAAAAGTAGAGGAAAAATCCCACACCGGCCATGGCTGTCCGCCAATAACAAATTGAATTAGGATGCAGCAGCCATAGGTGGGACATAATATATTCCCGCATATATTGCTTTTTAACAGCTTGGGAAAACCATAGAAAAAAAGCAATGCCAATGGCAGCAGAAACAACAATAACCCAAAATTTTTCCATTTTATTATCTCATTTGATTAAGTTTTTATTTCCAGGATACTTATCATTTAATCAGTCAATAGTCCATGCCATAGCTTTGGCCTGGATGTGTTTTTAAAAAAAGAGCCATATTGTTTTTTTTCTTGACTTGTTTTTATGATTGATTCATAAGGTGTGTAATTTCAGGTGGCTGTAAAAAGCCTAACAGGGAATCCGGTTTAAAGCCGGAACGGACCCGCCGCTGTGATTGGGGACGAAAACTGTGTAATGCCACTGCCGGTTTGAAGCTGGTGGGAAGGCGCAGTGAGTAGAATGATCCAGGAGTCAGAAGACCTGCCTGACATATATATGTTGTACTCCGTGGTAAAGAGGACCTCATTAAGATCTTGGTGAAAGAAAAGGGATACCCTGGATCGATATTTTTATCGGTTTGGGGTTTTTTGTTTTTGGGAAAATCCTGAATCAGAATGAATATGGCATGCCTTGGTGTTTTCCAGGGCCTAATTAATTGATTAGATTATGATCTATGGGAGTTATTTAAATGAAACAAAATATTGCCAGGGCTATTTTTCGATCCCTTTTCCTATTTTTTTTATTGTATGGAATTTCATGGGCTGAAACTGAAAAGTCTGAACCCGAATATACCAGTGAAATGGATACCATTGTGGTCACAGCAGGCAGAGTGGAAGAACAAAAAAAAGAAATTGCCGCAAGCATAACTATTCTGGATGACCAGGAAATCAAGATCTCTTCAGCCAGAGACCTTGGAGAACTTCTTGCTGAAAAAGGTGTTGGTACCATTAAAAAATATCCAGGGAATCTGACCACACTGGGCATCAGGGGGTTTAGAACAGATTCCCATGGCAATGATCTCAAGGGCCATGTGCTGATTCTGCTCAATGGCCGCAGGGCAGGCACTGGAAATGTGGCCAAGATTCTCACCAAAAATATTGAGCGCATCGAAATTATTCGGGGACCTGCCTCGGTCCAGTATGGATCAGCAGCAATGGGGGGTGTTGTTAATGTTATTACACGCCAGGGGAAAGAAAAACCCACTGTATTTGCCCAGGGGTATTTAGGTAGTTTCAGCCATGAAGAGATCAGCGCAGGCGGTTCTGGTAAAATCAATGGATTTGATTTTTCTGGAAGTGCAACTAAGGAAGAACAGGGGGATTATACCACGGGCAATGGCACAAAATATCAGAACACTGGATTTGACAATCGGGAAAGTCTGAGTCTGAATCTGGGATATGAGTTTTTACCTGGCAATAGACTGGGTTTTTTATTCAATGGATTTGAAGTGGACAAGGCTGGTTCTCCAAGCTATCTGAGTCAGAATGATCTGGATGATTATACAGACAAATCCAATCAATCTTTTGACCTTGTCCTGGAAGGAGAAACCGTAAGTCAGATTTTTTCCTGGAAGGCAGGATATTTCCAGGGCAAAGATGAAGACACCTGGATGGACCCGACTGCCAGTAATCCCGATGGATGGGATGATGGGATTGCCAGTGAAAGAACAACAGACAGCCAGGGTGCCCAGGCCCAGGTTTCCGGGGATTTTGGTCCCACCCGCATCACCATTGGATTTGACTGGGTTGAATATGATGTGGAGGCAACCTGGAGCCCTGAAAAAACATCCTATGATAATCCAGCCGGTTTTGTGATGGGAAAAACTAAATTTTTAGATGAACGCCTCATCCTGTCTGCAGGTGTCCGCTATGATCAATATGAGGTTGATGTGGTTGAACCTGCCGGGAGCACGGCCGATGACAGCAATCTTACGCCCAATATAGGGCTGGTTTATCTGCTGACAGATATTATCAAATTACGTGCAGGATACTCAGAAGCTTTTGTCATGCCCGGTGCGGATCAAATGGCTGCCGATTATACCATATGGGGGATGCACTATGCGGGGAACCCTGACCTTTCGCCGGAAAACAGCAAAACCTATGAGGCAGGTATGGATGTTTTTTATAGGTCATTGTCTGGTTCCATCACGGGTTTTTATACGGATTTTACGGATAAAATTGAATCAATGACCCTGTCAAACGGTGACAGTTCATGGAAAAATGTGGGAAAAGCAAGGATTTCAGGGTTTGAGGGTGAACTGAGTTTTGATCTGGGAGATTATTTTAACTGGGATTATGAAATCAAACCCTATGCAGGCTTTACATATCTGACAGAATATGAAGACAGGGAAACCGGGACAGATCTTTTGGAAACCTCTGACCTGACAGCATCCTATGGTATTTCTGTCTCAGATTTTCAAGGGTTTTCAGCCCGGTTGAATTTTTCCTATATCGGGGAAAAGACAGTTACAGACTATGAAAGTGGATTTCCCTATTCAGATGTGGAGCTGAAAAGCTCTACAGTGGCCAGTCTGACCCTGAGAAAACAATTGTTTCAGTCTGCAAAAATTGGCCAGCTAAGCCTGCTGGGTGAAATAAATAATCTCTTTGATAAACAATATGAATATAATAAGGGATATCCCATGCCTGGCAGAAGTTTTTATGTGGGCATAAACTATACATATTAATTGAGAATATCATCATGAAATTGCTTAAAACTAATATCCAAACCACTATTCCTCCCTTGCTGATTTTTACTGCACTGGGCTTTCTGGTGCTGGTTTTTCTGGGAATACCCTGCCAGGGCTTTGCCTATCCAATTGAAATAAAGGATGGGGCCGGCAATCAAATGGTTTTTAAAGAAAAACCAATGCAGATTGTTTCTCTGGTGCCTTCTGCCTCGGAAATTCTTTTTAAAATTGGCGCAAAGGATTTAGTCTCAGGGGTCACTTACCACGATGCAACCCTTGAAGGTGCCCAGGACAAAGAGATTGTGGGCGGTTTTTTCAGGCCGTCCCTTGAGAAGATCGGCTCTCTAAAGCCTGATTTGCTCATTGTTTCTGACCTGCACAAAGAGATCATTCAGCACTACAGCGGATCAGCCTGTCAAGTCTTTGTTTATAAGACTGATACCATTAAAGGGGCCTATAAAAATATTTTGACCCTTGGAAGGATAGTTGACCAGGAGGTTGAGGCAGGGAATATAGTGGCAGAAAATCAACAGTCCCTTGCCCATATCCAGGCCAAACTGGCCAAATTGAATAAGACCGGATTAAACAAAAATGGTGATATAAAACCTAAACGGGTGTTCCGGCTAATGGGAAGGGATACCATTATGACTCCGGGCAGCACTTCATTCCAGAATGAGATGATTCGTGCTGCCGGGGGAACACCCCCCGATTTTGGCAGGCAGGGCAGTATTGTGCCTGTGACAAAAGAAGAATGGCAGAACTTTAATCCCCAGGTTATTTACGGGTGTACCCCGGACCAAGAGGCAGCTGCTAATTTTTTTACCAGACCAGGCTGGAAAGACGTGGATGCAGTAAGGAATCAACAGATCTATTATTTTCCCTGTGAGCTTACCTGCCGGGCCTCAACAATGATCGGGCCCTTTGTGTCCTGGCTTTCATCAATGATTTATGCACAGGAATTTGCAAACCCTGAAAATGATGTTTATTCTCCAGGGATTTTGAGCTCAAGACCCTTAAAAATTGATCTGGATCTGGTGGCATCTGCCTCCATCATTCACAGCCCTATATATGATTTTGAAAACAAGACCCTTGTGATTGATTTTATTTCTCCCCAGACCATAATTTCCACCCTGGAAGGCCAGAGGGATAATATTAAAACCATTGGTAACCATTATTTGCCTCCTCCCACCTGGTCCCCCAGTCATTACAAGGGGATTGATCATATAAAGGACTCCATCCGTAAAGCCATTAACAGGGAAAAGCAGGATATTTCTTTCTTGATTACCGGCGCTGACATGGACAATTTATCCGTTCAGACCCAGGAATTTAAAGAGATGAAGGTAGTGGCCCTGGTAACAGCCGGGGTGATGTCCAATGCCATGCGCATGGCAAAGGATGAGGGCGCTTATTATGAGCCTGGAACCATCAATGTGATCATTTTGACCAATTACCAATTGTCCAGGCGGGCCATGACCAGGGCCATTATTGCAGGAACAGAAGCCAAGACAGCAGCACTTGAAGATATGGATATCCGGTCCAGTTATACGCCAAGGATAAATGAAGCCACTGGTACGGGGACGGACAATATACTGGTGGTTCAGGGTCAGGGCCCAAAAATCAATAATACCGGCGGCCATTCAAAAATGGGAGAATTGATAGCCAGGGCAGTGTACAAGGGGGTGAAAGAGGCAGTACTGAAACAGAACAAGGTAATTACCGAACGAAATATTTTCCAGCGTCTCAAGGAGAGACAGATCTCCCTGTACAAGTTGTTGAATGATGCTGACTGCGGGTGTCAGAAAAAAAAGAAAAGTGATTTTTCAGTCCTTGTGGAACACTTACTCCTGAAACCTGAATATGCTGCCTTTATGGAATCCTCCCTGGCCATTAGCGATGAATATGAAAAAGGTTTGATCAGCAACCTGGATTTTTTTGATCTCTGGTGTAAACAGGTTGCAGAAGATATTGCCCCCCAAAAAAATAATAAGGTCGAAAATGAAAAAGTAGAAATTGGCACCCTGGAAAATATTATAACAGATGAATCCATTCCCGTTGTTGTTCGAAAAGCCCTGAACGGGATAATGGCCGGCGCCAGGATCAGATTGAACTGGAACACGACTGGAATTAAAAAACGTGTGGTCTCACTTTCGCCCATTATAACAGAAACCATTTATCTGCTTGGAGCCCAGGACCAGCTAATTGCCAACACCACCTATTGTAATGTGCCTGCAGAAGCCATGGAAAAGGAAAAAGTCGGGTCTGTGATCCAGATGAATGTGGAGAAAATCATCACCCTTCATCCAGATCTGGTGATTGCCAGTGCCCTTTCCAGTGAAAAGCAGCTGGGAACCCTTAAAAAACAGTCTGTTCCCATTTTTAAAGCCCAGAATCCCCAAACCTTTGTGCAGATGTGTGACACCACCCTGGAAATCGGGCAGGTTTTGGGAAAACAGGAAAACGCCAGGCAGATTGTTGGTCTGGCCAGGAAACAGGTGGATGAAATCCTGGAGCAGACAAAGGATTTGCCCCGGAAAAAAGTCTTTATCCAGATTGGAATGAAACCCCTTCATACAGCCAATAAAGAGATGTTCCTCAATGAATACATCAAGTTCGGTGGTGGTATCAATATTGCTGAAAATGAGAGATCCGGTATCTACAGCCGTGAAAAGGTGGTCAGGGAAAATCCAGATATAATCCTTATCGCCACCATGGGAACATCCAAAAAAGCAGGTGAGACCGAACGGAAACGCTGGAT
>NBML01000054.1 GCA_002085465.1 Desulfobacteraceae bacterium 4572_89
ACAAGTATAGAAAATTTTATATTTAACTTTGGACGCTTCTTCTTTTTTAGGAGCGTTCATCCGGTATAGTTTTATATAATACAAATTTATATAAGGCCCCGGGTGGACATTTTATCCACCCGGGGCTTTCTTATTTTAAGGCCCTGGGAATACTCCCCGGGCCTTTTTATTTTTACTGAATTAAGACAACAATAAATCAGATTTAATCAAAAGGAGAATTAAAATGATACTTGTTCTTGATAACAAGATTACACAGAACCAGAAAGACTATATTCATTCCGTGCTGGCCAATGACGGTTGCATTACCAGGGAAATTACAGATGCCGGAAGAAATTTAATCGGTATTATTGCCAACGGCAAAAAAAACATTGAAGAATATAAACAGATCAAAGGTGTAGTAGATGCCCTTGCCATAAAAACCTCCCACAAACTTGTTAGCCGGGAGTTCAAATCTGAGGACTCCATGGTAAAAATTGGCCATGTGGTGGTGGGGGGTGATAGAATTGTTGTTATTGCCGGTCCATGTGCCGTTGAAAGTCATAGCCAGGCAATGACAATAGCAAAAGAAGTCAAAAAATACGGTGCGGTTTTATTCCGGGGAGGGGCCTATAAACCCAGGTCCTCCCCCTATTCCTTCCAGGGTCTTGAAGAGGAAGGACTGAAGATCCTTTCCCGGGTCAGGGAGGAAACCGGTCTTGGTGTGGTAACGGAAATGACCTCGCCGGTTCAGGCCGAACTAATGGAACAATATGTGGATGTGGTCCAGATTGGTGCCAGAAACATGCAGAACTTTGAGTTGCTCAAATGCGTTGGCAAAATGAGTAAACCAGTTATCCTGAAAAGGGGGTTGGCTTCAACCATCCAGGAATGGCTAATGTCTGCTGAGTATATTGTGGCCGGGGGAAACAACAATGTCATTCTATGTGAACGGGGTATCAGAACCTTTGAACCCTATACACGGAACACTCTTGATCTTTCCGCCATACCAATATTGAAAAAACTTACCCATCTTCCCATTGTGATTGACCCCAGCCATGCAACCGGTATCCGGGAAAAGGTCAGTCCCATGGCAAGAGCTGCAATTGCTGCCGGGGCTGATGCCCTGATGATCGAGGTTCATAATGACCCGGACAATGCATTGTCAGATGGTCCCCAGAGTCTGTATCCCCAGCAGTTCGGTCAACTGACCAGGGATCTGTATGTGATCGCTCCGGTTGTTGGAAAGCAGCTGGATTTTGATTACCTGGAAAAATCCAGGGTGATAAACAACCGGAACAACCTAAAAAAAGGGGCTGCAAAGACAGCTGCATTTATTGGTGAAAAAGGCTCCTACAGCCACAGGGCCAGCAGCTCCTACTTTGGTGATGCAATCACCTCAGTTCCCATGAAAAGTTTTCGGGATATTTTTAATGCATGCGAAAACGGTAGTGTAGAATACGGTGTCGTGCCAATTGAAAATTCCCTTTCAGGTTCCATACATGAAATTTTTGACCTTCTTCAGGAATTTGATCTGAAAATAGTAGGCGAAATTACTATCAGGATAAAACATGGTCTCATTACCCTGGACAAAATGGATAAAAAGGCCATTAAAAAAATTTTTGCAGCCCCGCCTGCATTTTCCCTTTGCAAGAATTTTCTGGATCAGTATCCAGAGATTGAGCTGGTGCCGGTAAAGGCAAATTCAAGTGCTGTAAGGCATGTCAAGGAAGGAATGGATAAATCTTCCGCAGCAATTGGATCATCAATGGCTGGGGAAATTTTTGACATGGAGGTGATTGAAGAATCCATTGAAGATAATCCCAGGAATTATACCAGGTTTGCTGTCATTGCCAGAGAACACAAGGGAAATAGAAAGATCCAAAAGACCACCATTATTTTTTCAACGGAAAACAAACCCGGTGCCCTGTATGAAGCCATGAAAATATTTTCCCAGTACAGTATTAATCTGGTAAAACTGGAGTCCCGGCCCATGCTTGGAAAACCCTGGGAATATATGTTCTATGCAGACCTTGAAGCAGATATTCTCAGTGAGGCCCTGTCGCCCATGGTGGAGGAACTCAAGAAAAAATCAGAAATCTTAAGAATCCTTGGGAGGTATTAATCCCGATAAAATAAACACTTGACCTGTTACCGGCAGGTATAATATGCCGGTAACAGGTACTATTCAACCTTTTTTACTGAAACGCCCGGCTGCAATGGTTGCTCCGATAATGATAAATCCTCCGGCAAGGGTTCGGGCCTTGGGGATTTCATTTAAAATAAAAAAGGCCAGTATAATTCCATAGACCGGTTCAAGGCCGGCAATAACACTGGCAGTCTGGGCCCGTATCTTTGCCAGAGACTGGATAAAAAGTGTATGGGCAAGGGCAGTGAACACCACCCCCAGTAAAATGAGGTTTGGAAGATCAGCCAGGCCTGGAGCCATGGATTCCTGGCCCATAATCTTTAAAAAAAGGGTTGGCAGAATCAGGGAAACAGCGGCAACTAAATTCTGGTAAAATGCCACTGCAACTGGATCTGAAATCCTGGCATTTCTCCTGTTGACCAGGGCAAGAATCGCAAAGGTCAGGCCGGACAAAACACCGTAAAACCCTCCAAGGGTAACATTGTCTGACAGATCCATATTTGGAATTACCAGCAGGATACCTGCAAATACAGTCAGGGCAGTGGCAATATCCCTTGCTTTAAGGGTTTCCTTGAAGAAAAAAGGTTCCATAAAGGTAACAAACAAAGGGAAACTGGAAAAGGTAACAAGTCCCACTGCCACCGAGGATATCTGGATGGAATAAAAAAAAGTATACCAGTGGAAGGCCAGCAAAACTCCCTGGAGGATAAAAAAAAGGTAAGATCTATTGTCAAAGCCTGTCAGTCTTGTGCTTGAGATGACCCTTGCATATACAAATAAGGCTCCTGCTGCAAAACCGGTTCTGCCCAGAACAATAAAAAGCGGGCTGCAGGACAAAAATTTCCCAAAGAGTCCTGCAAACCCGAACAAAAACACTGCCAAATGTATTTTGACGATATTGCTTTTTAATATGAAGGCAAAAGATTGCAAGCCCCTGTTCAGCGTGTCAACTGCCTGTATTTTATGCGGGTGGGCTGGCCTGCTTTTATTCCCATCCTTTTTTTCCTGTCCTTTTCATAATCAGAATAGGAGCCTTCAAAAAACAGTGTGTGGCTATCGCCTTCAAAGGCCAGAATATGTGTGGCAATCCTGTCTAAAAACCAGCGGTCATGGCTTATAATTACAGCACATCCTGCAAAGTTGTCCAGGGCCTCTTCCAAAGCTCGCATGGTATTAACATCAAGATCATTGGTTGGTTCATCCAGGAGAAGAAGATTGGCTTCCTCCTGTAGCATGGTTGCCAGATGAACCCGATTCCTTTCTCCCCCGGAAATAGCATTAACTTTTTTCTGCTGGTCTGATCCGGAAAAATTAAATTTTCCCACATAGGCCCTGGCATTAAGTTCTCTGCCTCCAATGAGCATTTTGTCATTGCCTTTGGAAATCAACTCATAAATGGTTTTTTCCGGGTCCAGGGTATCCCTTTCCTGATCCACATAGGCAAGCTTAACACTTTGCCCAAGTTCAATTTTGCCCTTATCCGGTGTTTCCCTGCCTGTAATCATATTGAACAAAGTTGTTTTTCCCGCTCCATTGGGACCGACAACACCGACAATGGCACCCGGAGGGATGACAAAATTCATATCATCCACCAAGAGTTTGTCATCAAAGGCCTTTGAAATATGATCAGCCACAATGACCTTGGTCCCAAGCCTGGGCCCAGGCGGAATAAAGATCTCCATGATTTGTTCCTGCTCTTTAACATCTTTTTTCAGCAGTTCATCATAGGAACGTATTCTGGCCTTTGATTTGGACCGCCTACCCTTGGGAGACATGTGAATCCAGTCCAGTTCACGCTGAAGGGTCTGTTGTCTTTTGCTTTCAGACTTTTGTTCAGTGGCCAGGCGCCTCTGTTTCTGTTCAAGCCAGGAAGAATAATTGCCCTTATAGGGAATGCCTTCACCCCGGTCCAGCTCCAGTATCCATCCAGCCACATTATCCAGAAAATACCTGTCATGGGTAACAGCAATAATGGTACCTTCAAACCGACTTAAATGTTCTTCCAGCCAGCCAACAGACTCCGCATCCAGATGGT
Source organism: Desulfobacteraceae bacterium 4572_89 (assembly GCA_002085465.1). The sequence goes on from NBML01000054.1 coordinate 4,161, forward strand.
TGGTGGGCTCATCCAGAAGCAGGATATCTGGTTTTTTCAACAGCAGCCGACAAAGGGCAACCCGTCTTTTTTCCCCCCCTGATATGAGATCAACCCGAGTGTCCCCGGGAGGACAACGCAGGGCATCCATGGCCATCTTAAGGCGGGAATCCAGGTCCCAGGCATCCATGAGGTCAAGCTTTTCCTGGATCTTCCCCTGTTTTTCAATGAGTTCATCCATCTCGTCATCGGACATGGGGTTGGCAAAACTTTCAGAAATTGTTTCATATTCTTTTAAAAGATCAACGACTTCCTGGACACCTTCTTCCACAACTTCCCGGACAGTCTTGGTATTGTCCACAAGGGGTTCCTGTTCCAGATATCCCACGGTAAACCCTTTTGATAAAATGGTTTCCCCGATAAACTCAGAATCAATACCTGCCATGATCTTTAAAAGTGAACTTTTTCCAGACCCGTTAAGGCCCAGCACCCCTATTTTTGCCCCGTAAAAATAGGAAAGTGAAATATCCTTTAATACCTGGCGTTTGCCATGAAATTTGCCCACATTCATCATACTGTAGATTATTTTTTTTGTATCTTCGGTCATGGCCAGACTCCTTAGCCCAGGGCTGCAATAACTTCGATTTCCACAAGGGCATCCTTGGGAAGGTGTCCAACTTGATAGGCGGACCGGGCGGGTTTATGTCCTCCAAGGGCAGCCTCATAGGCTTTGTTCATGTTGGCAAAATCTCCTATGTTGTCAAGAAAAATAGATGCTTTTATGATCCTGTCAATGCTTGAACCAGCAGCTTCCAGAACTATTTTCACATTTTTCATTGCCTGTTCTGTCTGGGCTTCAATGGTATCACCCTTAATTTCCATGGTGGCTGGGTCAAAGGGAAGCTGGCCTGAACAGAAAATAGTTCCGTTATGGGTGATAGCGTGGCTGTAGGGGCCTATGGCGGCCGGTGCATTGGTAGCTGTGATAATTTCCATGATAATCTCCTTAACTTTTAATTCTTCTTTAATTTTGATGGTCTTTAAATTGTTTGTTTTAATTATAGCTTGTTTTTAATTATATAAGGATACGACAGGTTCCTTTAATATCAGGCCAATGGCCTGTTTTGCAGTCTTTGCAACATCTGGAAAAGTGTCATCAAGTTTTGAGATCTGTCTCAGATTTTCCGCTGTTCTCAGAATTAACCGGGCAAAATCACCTTCCGCATAAGCAGAACCATTCATTAAATCTTCCCAGGCCTCATCATGGGCCCAGGAATACAAAAGCATGGCAGGTTGAATATAAAGGTTGGGGGCTGGAAATCCCTTTTTGAGTAATTTTATGGCAAAGGGTTTAAGGCCCTGACGCAGATCCAGAAAAATCCTTTTGAGTAGTTGTGGTAGAGCTGTCTGGTACAGGGGATCATCCTTGAATTCTTTTTCATTTACAAAGGCCCCCATGATAGCTGCCAGAAGGGCAGGGTCCTTATCTGGCAGCAGACCCTGGCGGATGCTCTGGGCCACGAGCAGAGGAGAATCAATTCTTAATTTTGAGGCCCATAATCCATCAACCGTGAGTTTCCCTTGTTTGGTGACAAAATTTTCCTGGGTTAAAAATTCCATGTGGGCCTGGAAATCAAGCCAGAGGTATTCCAGATCATTACCAAATCGTTTTCGGGCAAGTTTTCCACTTTTTTGACTTGATGCAAGAAGAAAAGAGGCAAAGGATTTGTCCAAAAGGATGTGAATCTGCCCAGGGGTATGGGAGAGCAACAGGTTCAGGACCATGGAAAATTCAATTTTGATCTGGCTGTCAACATCCAGGGCCGGGGCATTTATAAGCTTGGCAATATATTTTAAATTCATGAATTTGCCTGGCAGCACAAGCCCGAATCCAACATTGTCCATGCCCCTTCTGCCTGCCCTTCCTGCCATCTGCTGGAATTCACTGGGGGTTAATGACATAAAATCAGTTCCATTAAACCTGTCTGAATTTAAAATAACCACAGACCGGGCTGGAAAATTGACCCCTGCAGCCACCGTGGAAGTGGCAAACATGGCATTTAAAAGCCCGTTGGCCATAAGGGTCTCCACCACCACCTTCCAGGCCGGAAGATGACCACTGTGATGACCGGCTGTGCCTGTCTGCTCAAGGAATTTTCGCTGGGGATGATTCTGTAGATGGGGATTTCCCCTGGTAAGCTCATCCAGTTTTTCAATAAGCGCCTTCTTCTTTTCCGGGTTGTTGTTAAGGAGAGATCCATTGCAGAGTTTAACAGCCTGGTCACATTCAGCCCTGGATTTGAGGAAAAAAATGGCGGGCAGCAGATCAAAGCGATCCATAACTTTTAAAATTTCACCAAACTGAGGCAGTTTTCCAGGCAGTGCCATCACAGGTCTATGTTTTGCATTTACAAATTTAAAGACCTTGGTATGAAGTTTCGGTATTCCCCCGGGATTGTCTTCCTTTTTCAGTAAGGGAAACAATGTGCCGGAAGGATGAAAGAAAACCGGGTGCAAAGGAACGGGCCGCCTGTGATTTTCCACAACCTGGCAGGTTTTACCCCGTATGGAGCTGAGCCATCCGGCAATCTGTTCAGGATTGCCAATGGTAGCAGACAATAGCAGCAAAGGAATTCGAACAGGCAGGTATATCATGATCTCTTCCCAGACAACCCCACGTTCCTCATCACCAAGAAAATGGGCTTCATCCAGGATAATCAGGTCACAGCTTAAATTTTCCCCTGTATGCATGGAATCATAAAGCTGATTTCTTAAAATTTCAGTGGTGCCGATTATGATTGAGGCATCGGCATTTTCCTTGATATCCCCAGTTAAAATACCCACATTTTCCTTACCAAAGAGTTTTGAGAACTGGGCATGGATGGAATTGGTCAAGGCCTTTAAAGGGGTGGCATACCAGGTTTTTCCCTTTGCCTCCATTATCCCCCTGGCGGCATTTTCCGCAATCCAGGTCTTGCCTGCACCCGTGGGTGCTGTGACCAGGCAGTCAGCAGTTTTAATGGCATCCAGGGCTTCAACCTGAAAGGGATCTGGTATAAAAGGTCTTTGCTCGGGCACACCGATCTGTTCAAAGATCCGACGTAAACCCTTGTCAGCTTCAGGCACCATGCGGGAAAGTTTTTTGGATGTTTTTTTAGGGGTCTGGGACCGATAGAATCGTTTTCTCATGGGCAATAATAAACCATAAATTCCTGGAATAAGCAATAAAAGTTAAAATACTTTCCCATAACCATAATGCTGCTTACGGGGTTTGACGAGAATATTGTTTTAGAAGAAAAATTAAAATTTGGAATTGACAACGTGTTAACAAAACCGGTATTAAAGAAAAAATTATTAATAACCCTATACAAATTTTTAAATTGAAAACCATTAAAAAAGCGAATATTCTGATCATTGACGATGATGAAGGCGTTGTTGCAACCCTCACCCGGCTTGTGGATATCATGGAACATGATGTGGATCATGCATTCAACCTGAAGGATGGGCTGGACAAAATATCTTCCACAGGCTTTGATATAATTTTACTGGATGTAAATCTGCCCGATGGAAACGGCCTTGATATCATAGATGACATCATAAAAACTCCTGATCCTCCCCAGATAATTATCATGACTGCATTCTCAGACCCGGATGGAGCAGAACTTGCCATTGAAAGAGGGGCATGGGATTATATTGAAAAGCCAGCCTCACCCAAAAGGGTAAGGCTGCAGATTTCCAGGGCATTGCAGTTTCAAAAACAAAAAAAACTATCCAGGACTAAGAATTCATTGCAATCACCCGATATCATTGGCACCAGCAAGGCAATGAATTTCTGCTTTGAACAGGCAGCCCACATTGCCCCCAGTGAGGCCAATGTATTAATAACAGGGGAAACGGGAACCGGAAAAGAATTATTTGCAAAGATGATCCATGAAAACAGCACAAGACAAAACAATAACTTCATTGTTGTGGATTGCAGTATTTTAACTGAAAATTTTATTGAAAGTGTGCTTTTCGGTCATGAAAAAGGGTCTTTTACAGGAGCGGATCGAAAAAGGACTGGGTTGATTGCACTGGCGAATAAAGGAACCCTGTTTCTTGACGAAATCGGAGAACTGCCCGAATCCATTCAATCCTCATTTTTGCGGGTTCTCCAGGAAAAAAAATTCAGGGCTGTGGGGGGGGAACAGGAGATTTTCAGTAATTTCAGAGTAATCGCAGCCACAAACAAAGATCTTGATCTCATGGCCAATGAAAATAGTTTCAGAAGCGATCTCTTATACAGGATAAAGACCTTAAGTATTGAATTGCCTGCCATACGGGATCGAAAAGAAGATATCAAAGATATTGCGATTTTCCATAAAGACAGGCTGTGCAAACAATATGAGATGGAATCCAAAGAATTGTCTTCGGATTTCCTTGAAGTCCTTGGTGAATATGACTGGCCGGGTAATGTAAGAGAAATCGTCAATACAATGGAATCCTGCATTTTATCTGCAAGATATGAAAAAATTTTATTCTCCTATCATCTGCCCCAGAAAATACGGGTCAAGATTGCCAGGGCTTCCGTGGCAAAACCCTTTATCCCTCCGGAGGATAAAGAAAAATTCACTGAAAAATCCAGTTTTTTACTCCCCTACAAGGAAGTCCTGGAAAAAACAGAAAAAGAATATCTTGTATCCCTGTATTCCCATACTTCCGGAGATATCAAACAATTGACCCGGATTTCAGGCATATCCCGGGCTGTGCTGTACAGAAAATTAAAAAAATATCGCATTCACTGAAAAATCTTTTTTTATTTTCCTTTCTGTCTCCAAAAGGAGACAAATCTCAAAATTGAGACAATGCCTGACTCTTTTTTCCGAGATCTGGTTTTTATTATTTCCCCATCTTTTGTCCAACTATCTGATATTATGATAAAAACAAAAGAATTATTTTTATTATTCCAGCTGGCATGTAACTTGTAATAATCCTATTCAGATTCGATTTATAAATCCCAAATTATTATTGAGGTCCCATGAGCCCAGAAAACAATGAAATAAGACTGATTTTTTTTCCTGGAAAAGATCAAGAATCCCGGAAAAAGATTTTACATATTATCAAAAAATTAATCCCTGAAGATCTCATAAACATTCACACAAATCTGGAAAGCCTTTTGTCAGATCTTCGAAAGCCGGATGACAGCCAGAGGATTATTCTGATTATCAGCAAAACCCAAAAAGATCTTTCCAATATTCTTCTTTTAAAAGAATTATTAAATGACCAGCATCTTATAATGATACTGCCCGATACAACTGAAGAGACAATGAGTCAGGCATATAAACTTTATCCCAGATATATCAGCCATATCCAGAAAGAGTTTAAGGATGTGAAAAATGTACTGGGAAAAATGATAAACAAACTTCAAACAAAATAAAGGGAGAGAGACATGGCAGAAATTCAAGAAACCATGGATCAGGCAATTAAGGCCACGACCATGAAAATCGGGAAGTATTTAACCTTTTCCCTGGAAAAAGAAGAATACGGCATTGGTATTCTCAAGGTAAAGGAAATTATCGGAATGATGTCCATTACATCTGTTCCCAGAACCCCGGACTTTGTAAAAGGGGTCATCAATCTCCGGGGAAAGGTGATCCCGGTCATGGATCTCCGTTTGAAATTCGGCATGGGAGAAATCCCCTATACAGAAAGAACCTGCATCATTGTTGTGGAAATTGATTCTGACTCAGAAACTGTTTTGATCGGTATTGTTGTGGATTCAGTTTCCGAGGTATTGAATATCCAGGAAAATGAAATTGAAGAAACACCTACCTTCGGCACCCGGCTGGACATTGATTATATCCTTGGGATGGCGAAAAAAGACGGTGGGGTGAAAATTTTACTCAATATTGACAAAGTATTGAGCAGCAAAGAAATAACTATTCTCGAACAGACAACAAAATAATTTTTAAGGGGGAAAGATGAGTTGGAAAAATATGACAATTGGTAAAAAAATTGCAACGGGATTTGGTGTGATCATTATTCTGCTGATCGTGCTGGGGGCAATCAGTTTCACCGGGGTGGGCGGAATCGTAAACAATGCATCGGAAGTCATTGACGGCACTTCCCTGGATGGCGAACTTGCCCAGAAGGAAGTGGACCACCTAAACTGGATCATGGATGTGAACAAGCTTCTTGCGGACCCTGAAGTGAATGAACTCCATGTGGAAACAGACCATACCCAGTGCGGTTTCGGCAAATGGCTGTTTGGAGAGGCAAGAAAAGAAGCAGAAACCTTTGTTCCCAGCATTGCTTCCATATTAAAAGACATTGAAGAACCCCACAGGCTCCTCCACGAATCTGCAATCGCCATTAAAAAAGCATACCGGGCAGCAGATAGAACCCTGCCTACTTTTCTGGCCCGGAAAGAAATTGAGCATCTTGCATGGGCGGAAGCCATACAGGAAAAATTGCTGATAAATTCAGAAAAGATAGAAACCCAGACCGATCATACCCAATGCAATTTTGACCCGAAAAAATGCGAGTTCGGAATCTGGCTTGAATCGGAAAAAATAAAGGGACTAATGAATCAAGACCCAGCTCTGAACAAAGCCCTGACAGCCGTAAAAGAGCCCCATGATGCCCTCCATGAAAGTGCTGTGCTCATCAATGATGCCCTGAACATGGGGAATAAAGATCTGGCTGAATCCATATTTAAAAATAAAACTGAAAAATATCTGGAAGAGGTGGCAGGAATTTTTGAACAGGCAATTGATTATGAAAATAGCCTGAGCAATGGCAGGGCCAAGGCCATATCCATTTTCAAGGAAAAAACCACTCCTTTGCTGCACGAAACCAAGGAAAAACTGGAAGCAA
>NBML01000004.1 GCA_002085465.1 Desulfobacteraceae bacterium 4572_89
GAACCGGTTTTAGATCTGCCATATCCGGGCTCGCCTGTTATGCGAATTCTCTTTGTGTTGACAGCAAGTGTAGGGTTGCCTTTTTTTTTACTGTCTTCAACAAGCACGCTGATTCAGTCCTGGTTTGCCCGCATAAACAACAAAAAATCACCTTATTCATTCTATGCAGTATCAAATACAGCATCACTTCTTGCCCTTATTTCATATCCTCTTTTTTTTGAACAGGCATGGCCATTGCATAAACAGGCAATGTACTGGTTTGTCATATATATAATTTTTGCGATCTCTATTACCTGGATAATATTCAAGGTCAACCAAAGTTGTCTGGAAATAAGCCAGGATCATAATTTTCAGGCTGATCACTTAATGGGTAAAGGGGTAGGTGCATCAAAAGATAGTAAGCCCAGCTTAAAATCCTATCTTTACTGGATATGCCTTTCTGCGGCTGCATCTGTGATGCTCTTGTCCGTGACCAGCAGAATTTCGATGGATATTGCACCTGTCCCATTCATGTGGGTCATAACTTTAAGCCTCTACCTGCTGTCATTTGTTTTTACCTTTGTCAATATCCCCATGAATTCCCAAAAATTATGGATGGTATTCTTGATAATAGCCTTAGGTGCTGCATGGCTTTGCTTAAAACTTGAAGGTAGTTTTGATGTTATTTCAAATATTTTAATCCATTCTTTAATCCTGTTTGCCTGCTGTGTTTTCTGCCATTCCCGGCTTTTTTTTTCAAAACCTCCATCTTCTCACCTGAGTTCATTTTACCTGGCCATGGGCTATGGAGGAGCCTTTGGGGGACTGTTAGTCAATATATTTGCACCGGTCTTTTTTAAAGGATTCTGGGAATTTCACCTTGGACTTATTTTTTGTGCAGTAACAGCAATGATAGCTTTGTTCGGGCAAAAAATTTTAAAGCAATATTATATTCGATTGTCTGGAATAATTCTGCTGTCTTTTTTTGCATTTCTGATTTCAATTGATCTAATTTCAAATATTAAGGATTCCAAAGGTTCTTTTCGTAATTTTTATGGTCTGCTTCAACTTGACCACGCGATTGTAAATAATGTCCGTGTAACAAAATTGTATCATAATTCAATAATGCACGGGCTCCAGTTTTCAACTGATCCTCATAGATATGAGCCCACAAGTTATTTTATAAAAGAAAGCGGTGTGGGGCTGGCATTCAGGTTCCATCCCAACCGCAAATCAGGAAAAAAAATAAATGCCGGAGTCATAGGCCTTGGGATAGGTACACTTGCAGCCTATGGCAGGCAAGGGGATGATATAAGATTTTATGAAATCAACCCAGACGTTATCAAGCTTGCTTCCAAAACCAGATGGTTTACCTATCTTAAGGATTCAAAGGCAAACATTGACGTTGTTTCAGGGGATGCCCGGCTATCTCTGGAAAATGAACTTGAGTCAAAAGGATTGCACAGGTTTGATATTTTTGCCATTGATGCATTTTCAGGCGATTCAATACCAGTTCATTTGCTGACCAAAGAGGCTTTTGAATTATATTTTGCACACCTGAAAAAAGATGGCATTATTGCCATACATATTTCCAATAGGTATATTGATTTTGAACCGGTTATTCAAGCTCTAACCAAACATTTTGAAATGAAAGCAATTGTAGTTGAAACCTTTAAAGAAAAATACTACAATTCCAGATGGGTTCTTATTACAGGAAACAATGTTTTTTGGACAGACCCCAATATTAAATCATCTGGTGGCGTTCTAAAAAAATCAAAAGAGATTAAACTGTGGACCGATGAATACAGCAGTCTCTGGAATGTATTAAAATAAAGTAACTATAAACCAGGGACCTACAATTTTTGAACAAATTTATGGAACCTTTCCTGGTGAATGTTGCTGATGGATTTGATCAAAACACCAATTCCTGAACTGTTAACCCGCACCACCTCGGAAATAAATGCAAATTCCTCTCCATTCTGGCTGATGAGACGAATGGCAATGGATTCTCCCAGGGGAATTTCTTTTTCCGTACGGATAAAGGCACCACAAAATGAAACATCTTCAACCCGGGCCTGGATTCGTTCCTTTCCTGTATTGATATTGGCATCCAGGGCCACTGACTTTCGCTGATGTTCACGTTCTTCAATATGAATTTTTTTTCTGCCGGGCCTGGTTGTTTTTCCCATGGACTCCAGCAGGGAAAGGACCTTTTTATCAGTTTCCTCGTCTGCCTCAAGAATCTGTTTTATGATTGCCAATTTGTCTGTCATATTTTCTCCCGACTATGTTTGCCAATAATTTATACACCTGTTTTTGAGTTAAATTTAAAGCTTGGCTGGACCTGAATCAATTTTTTTGTATAGGGATGTTCTGGATTTTTAATAATTTTCTCGGCCGTATTGACCTCTACAATATGCCCTTCATGGATCACTGCAATACGGTCACAAAGGTAATTGGCAGCAGCCAGGTTATGGGTTATAAACAGAAAAGTCATATCGTAGGTTTCCCTGATCCGGGTCAACAATTTAAACAATTGGATGGCAATGGTGGCATCCAGCATGGAAGTGGGTTCATCAGCCACAATAAACTCTGGATTCAGTACAATGGCCCTTGCAATGGCAACCCGCTGGCGCTGTCCCCCGGAAATCTGGTGGGGATACCTGTCATAAAAACCAAGCCCCGGGGACAACCCGACTATTTCAAGGGTATCCAGCACCTTTTCCCTTCTTGTACTTACATTACCGATATTGTGAACCTCCAGGGGTTCCAGGATAGTTTCAGAAATGGAAAGATGGGGATTTAGTGACTGGTAGGGGTCCTGAAAAATCATCTGGACCCTGGAGCGATAATCCCTGAGTGCTTTGCCCTTTAGTCCATTAATGGGCATACCTTTCAAAAGGATACTACCGGATGTGGGTTCTTCCAATTTCACCAGAAGCCGACCTGTGGTGGTTTTGCCGCTGCCGCTCTGGCCAACAAGCCCGAATACTTCACCCTTTTCAATGGAAAGATCAATGTGGTTCAGGGCCAGCACTTTGTTCTGATTCCCTGAAAAAAATCCCTGCTGGGGATTGTATTCCTTTGTAATCCCCTGCATTTTGATCAAAGGGGACCTGGCTGGATGTAATTTAGTCATTAATATTCCTGACAACACTTTCTTCACAACAAAAAACTTTATGGGTTGATGATACCTGCATCCAATCCGGCTTCCTTGTCTTACATGCCCTGGAACAGGTTTGGCAATTTACTGAAAATCGGCAATACCCGTTTTTAAGTTTCAAATCAGCTGCTTCCCGCATAGCTGGAATATGGATTTCGCATTTATTGTCAAGACTCAAATAGGATCCCAGCAAGGCTTTTGTATAGGGATGCCTGGGGGAGCCAAAGACTTCTTCCCTGGTGCCTGTTTCCACAATCTGTCCCCCGTACATAACACAGATATCCTCACACACCGATGCCACAACAGCTATATCATGGGAAATAAAAATCATCCCTGTATTCATTTTCCTTTGAACAATTTTGATCTCTTTAAGTATCTGGTCCTGGACAATGACATCCAGGGCGGTTGTGGGTTCATCTGCAATGATGAGCTGGGGATTACAGGCCAGGGCCATGGCAATGATCACCCTCTGCTTCATGCCCCCGCTGTATTCATGGGGAAAATCCTTCATACGGTTCTGGGGAATTTCAACCAGATCAAACAACTCTTTTACCCTTATATCCAAATCCATGGCAGAGATATCAGGCTGGTGGGTAACAATGGCCTCAATCACCTGTTCATCCACCCGGTATACTGGATTCAAGGCATTCATGGCTGCCTGAAAAATCATGGCAATCTCTTTGCCCCGGATATTTCTCCATTGATCTTCATTAAATTTTGTTAAATCATCATCTTCAAATCCAATGGTCCCGCCAAGGATGCTCGCGTTGCCTGGTAAAAGCCCCATCAGGGTCATGCCGATTGTGGTCTTCCCACATCCTGATTCACCTACAAAGCCTAGAGGTCTTCCCTTTTCAAGCTTAAATGAAATATCGTCCACTGCTTTGAGCATCCCGTTTGAAGTCTGGTAACCAACGGTAAGATTGTTTACGGAAAGTAATGCCATTATCTTAGGATTATCCCTCCTTTCTCAACCTGGGGTCCAGGACCTCATCCATGGATCTGCCCAGCATATAAAAAGCCAGGGTAAGCAGAGAAATACTTATCCCGGGCGGGATCAGCCAATAGGGGGCCTGGAACATATGACCGGATTTCCACACCCATTGGAGCATCATCCCCCAGCTGACCTGGCTTGGATCACCAAACCCCAGAAAAGAAAGAGCAGCTTCCACAAGAATTGCAGATGTGACCCTGAAGGTCATATATAAAAACGCCAGGGGAAGCACATTGGGCATGATATGTCGAAAAATAATACGTACATGGGAGGCACCGGCCACCCGCGAGGCTTCAATAAAAGGACGTTGTTTCAAAGAAAGGGTCTGGGAACGTATTACCCTGGAAACAGCAGGCCAGCGAAGTATGGCAATGATAAAAACAATGATCCATATATTGAACTGCCCAAACAAAGATGACAAGATAAGCAGAATGACCAGGGAAGGCATGACCATGATAATATCGGCTAAACGCATAAGAAGTGTATCCACTATTCCCCCGGCATATCCCGATATCATACCGACAATGGTTCCAAGCACTATACTGAAAAAAGCAGAAGACAAGCCCACGATAAAGGCCACCTTTGCCCCTTCCAGAAGCTGGGCAAACAGATCCCTCCCCACATTGTCCGTGCCCAGCCAATGGATCAGGCTGGGGCCAGTGGAAATCTTTATCTTGGGATCAATACCGGTCATGGGATCATACATGGGGCTGATAAGGGGTACAAAAAAACTGGCAATGGCCATGACCATGAAAACAAAAAGTATGATCAGTCCGGTCTTTCCCAGGGGATTTTTTATAAAAATATGCCATCCCTTTACAAACCGTTGAATATATGGATTTTTCAGCATAGTCACACCTTTTTTCCGAACCAACTACCAGTCAATATTTGATCCTCTTAATCTGACCATCTTATTATTTACTCTTTTCAATATCTGATTCTGGGATCAAGATATGCATACAGGATATCCACAATCAAATTGGCTATTAAAACCACCAGGGCAATCAACAGGAAACAGGCCTGGGCCAGGGGATAATCATTATTGCTCACCGCAAAAATCAATTCCCGGCCAATACCGGGCCAGGTAAATATCTGTTCTGTCAAAGCCCCGCCATTAATGGAGAATGCAAGACTGAGGCCCACGCTGGTAATCACAGGCAGGGCTGCATTTTTAGCAGCATGTTTGTTGCGGATCACTTTTTCAGAAAGCCCTTTGGCCCTTGCCGTAATAATATAATCCTCCCTGAGCACACTGAGCATGGAGGAGCGCATTAACAAAAGATAAGAGCCAAGATTAATAATAAAAAGGGTCATCAGGGGCAGTACCATATGGTGAATAACATCCATTATTCGAATAAAAACAGAACTGTTTCCAACCCAGAGTTCAGGTGTTAAAATACCGCCAAGGGGAAAAATTCCCGTCTTAAAACCCAGGACCCAGAGTATGAGCAGGGCAAACCAGGGGATGAACAGGGTATAACATACAAGGGCAGAGATGGACATGACATTGTCCAGTCTGCTCCCCTTATTCCAGGCGGCTATTTTTCCCAGGTAAACTCCTGCCAGGGCTGCCATGATGGTGGATGTGGTAAACAATAAAATAGTCCAGCCCAGCCTTTCTTTGATGATCTTCACAACAGGTTCTCCATAGTGAAAAGAGACCCCTAAATTGCCAGTAATAAAATTCTTCAGATAGATTACATATTGTTCCCACACAGGCTTGTCCAGACCCAATTGCTCGATAAGATGGCGCATGTCTTCCGGGGTTAGCATGGGATCCACCATCTTTGAAATGGGATCACCCGGGGACAGCCGGAACAAAAAGAACAAAGCCGTTAAAATCACGAAAAAAATAATAAGGATCTCAATTAGTTTGCCCAAAATATAAATCTGATTTCTCATTACATATAATCCATTAATCCATTTTCCTAAAAACTGTCAGGAAAATCTTCACTCCAACCTTCACTTCAATCTTTACTCCTGGGGTTTTACCACACAAAGAGACCACATATTTCCGATACCATCCACCTTGGCCACCCACCCTGTAAACCTCTCATTAAAGACAGCTTCAATGATATGGGGGTTATACAATGGCAGATAAGGGATATCCTCCAGAATAATCTCCTGCATCTGCCAGATTATTTTTTTTCTTTTTTCCTTGTCAATAAGGGTTCTCTGGATATCGGCAATCCTGTCAAACTCTGGATTGCGATAACCGCTCATGTTCCAGCCCCTGGGCTTATCATTTTTAGAGTAAAAAAAGGCCCGCAGATAATCTGGATCCAGGTTCAGCTTTCCATACCCCAGCACAAAGGCATCAAATTCGTGTTTTCCCTTGACCGTATCCAGCAGGGAAGTGAAAGCCATTGGCCTTGCAAAGGCCTGGAGCCCCAGTTCCCTGAGCCACTCCTGAATCATTGTGCCGGCAAAGGCCCTTTTGGGGTCGTAGTCGGCAGGGGGTGTGAGAATAACAAATTTCTTCATTTTTTCCCCATTGGGCAGACGGATATCAGAAGGAGTTACAATTTTACCGTCCTTGTCCACCGGAGGAATATCCCAGGAATATCCAGCCTTTGTAAGCATTTCATGGGAAATTTTTATCCGCTGGTCATGGTCTTTTCCCAGCCCGTATTTCCTGATATCCGGGTTGTGCCAGAAATGATTTCCCGATGGAACAACCGAATGCATTGGAGTACCGAAATTCTGGAGTATCCTTGTGAGGATAAAATCCTTATCAATCACCGTGGCAATTGCCTGGCGGAGAATCTTGTCGTCAAAGGGTGGTTTTCTCAAATTAAATCCCAGATAATACAAAGCATTTTTATTATTAAAATACACATCAATATTGGCCTGTTTTTTAAGATCCCTGATATAGCCCGGCTGAATATCCCACCAATAAAAATCAATATCCCCTTTTTTCAAAGCAAGAATGGCCACATCCGAGGTTCCATAAATGCTGAATAAAAGATCGTCCACATAGGGCCCAAGCACATATTTGCTGATTTTCAATCCCCTGCCGAAAAAATGAGGATTTTTCTGCATATGGATATAGGCCCCTTTTTTATATTCAGCCAGAGTAAAAGGGCCTGTGCCAAGGGGCATTTCCACTGAATGGCCCTGGAGCGAGCGCAGAGGTTTTTCCTTTGTCAACGCTTCTCTGGCAACATTTTCCCATTCTTTTCTGGATACAATGGGAGCTGTCATAACCCTGGACATGAAAATGGCTGAAGGTTTTTTCAGGTGAAAAACAAGGGTATGGTCATCAAGTGCTTCAAGCTTTTTGATAATTTTCCATTTGCTGTAATACCTGGGAATCTTAAAATCAAAGAAAAGCTGTTTGGTAAACAGAACATCCTGGCTGGTAAACTCTGAACCATCAGACCATTTAGCCTTTCGCAGCCTCAGGGTATAGGTAAGGGCCTGTTTATCAAATACAGGATTTTCCTGGGCCAGCCATGGAATTATTTCAAGGGTTTGGGGATCTCTGTGATAAAGGGGCTGATAGATCAGGGATAGAATTTTACGGGAATTGGCATCGGTTCCCAGCCAGAGATTCAAAGACCTGGGTTCTTCAGGAAGTCCAATTTTCAAAAAGGCCGGTTCCTGGTATTTCTGGCAGGAAATAAACCCGAAAGAGGCTGCAACCAATATTCCTGCAATAAAAATAAATTTAATACCGGCATCAGCCCGCAATTTTAATTGACTTCCCATCTCTCCCTTGTTTTCGCTCAATGATTTTCTTTTGGATAAAATCCACCACCTTTGACTCAAGCTTTACATTATCAAGCATATTAATCCTTGGAATCCCTCCGGGGCTGACACAATTAATCTCAACAAGTTTATCCCCTATCATATCAATTCCAACAAAATAAAGTCCATCCCTTATCAATCTGGGTTTAATTCTTTGACAGATTTTTTTCTGCTCTGGCGTGATCACATGTTTAAACACCTCGGCACCTGCATGGACATTTGTCCTGAAATCCCCTGAAACAGATTTCCTGCCCATGGCACCCAGAATATCCCCATTGAGCAGAAGTATCCTTATATCCCCGACATCCTTGATTTGTTTCATATACGCCTGGACCATTATGGGAGTTCGCTCCGGATATGGTTTACTTGCCTGGACGTAATAATTGATCAAAGAGTTAAGATTTTCCTGGTCCTGGTTGCTAACCTTGATAACCCCGTGACCGCCATGGCCGTGCAAAGGCTTTATCACCATGTCACCGCCAAAATCATCAATTATCTTCCTCAACCGTCTGGGATCTCTTGATACATGGGTTTCCGGAATAATATCAGGAAAATTCAGGCTATAGGCTTTGCTGTTTCCATTAATCTGACCTATGGTATTATTAATGATAAAAACCTTGTCATTGACAGGACCCAAAAACTCCATGACTTCATAGATGAGTGGCGGGTCTTTGCGTAAAAAAAGTACATCCAGATCGGTTACAATTTCAAAAATCAATTCTTCATTGTCCAGGCACTGGGTCAATTCTTCCCAGTATTTTATAATGGAAAGGTCCTGTGAAACCGTTATATCCCTCATTCTGGCAACCACATGATTCTTACGAATATAAATATCATGAGGTTCCAGAAAATAAACTGAATACCCCCGCTGATTGCATTCATACATGATATGGGCAGTAGTTTCCCAAGTTGGATCAATCTGCCTTACATCATCCATCAAAAACCCGATTTTCATAATCTGCCTGCCAAAAATTAGTACTGAAATAATAATATAAAGATCAAAAAGACCCATTCTTTTTATGATACGCCGCTTGGATTGTCAAACCCTTAATCAATTTATACCCTGGAGAACCTCTGCTATTGGAAAAAATGCCCCTTCTGTTCCATTGCCCAGCACAGCATGGAGCATTTCAGGAAAAGAAAAGACATGAATCTTGAATTTAAAAACATGGATTTTCCCGGGCATAAAATAGCCCGGCTCAATACAGGATCCATTACCCCGGAACATATCAAACAGATCCTTCCCAACCTTCCAAAATTTTAGCTTGGGAGCAGCAAAATCAATAAAGAAATCCGAATAAATACAGGGGGATTTTTCGCCCAGCTCCCACCTCAATATCATCAAGTGCAAGATATGAATTTTTCAGTTCATTAATTTGTGAAAAGGATTTATTTTTCCCACCTATTTCAAAATAAAATTTATCTTCCACAAAAAAATCTGTTCTTCTGGGTATTGAAATGGATGCAACACTATTAAGCTGGTTTGCAAAGAATGTTTCTCTTATTGTTCCTGTTATTGAAGCCATCCCACTCACTTCAGAAACAACTTTAATTAAACCAGTATTTTCCATATAGATTTTAGCAGCTTTCCTAACCGCTTTCATTCCCACACCAGCCTTTCTGATGTTTAGTATAAAACCTGCTCGTTCTAAATATTCAATATAGTTATAAACAGTTTGCCTTGATATCCCAAGTTCACGACTGATTCTATCCATATTTGGCGTAAAAGGCTCAGAGCTTGCAATTATCCATAACAATTTTTTAAGAACAGGTAATTTAGGCTGGGAAAGATTAAAAGATGTTGCAATATCTTCATAAATAACTTTTTCAATTACATTTTGCAGTTTACTGAAATAATCATCAACACCTTCCATAAAAAATGGATAATAGCCATATAAAAGATAGTTCTTGAAATATTTTAAGACTGGAATATCCTTTTTAATCTCCAGTGATTTTTCCCTGTGTTTTGTGATAATATTTTTTAATGAGCTTATACCATAATCTTTTTTTTGCTCAAAAAGCAAAAACTCTCTAAAAGACAATCCTTTTAATTCATAATAAACAACTCTTCTTGATAGATCTCCCTTACTTTTAGACAATGCAATGGTGGAGCTGCCTGAAATAATAATCTGCTTATCACTATAAACATCAATTATATTTTTTAATTCTACTGACCAGTTTGTATATTTATGTATCTCATCAATATAGAGAGCCTTCCCTCCGATTTTAAAATACGTATCTGCAATTTCATACAAACCATGTGAAACTACCAGAATATGATCTGCTGAAATATATAAAGCTTTTTCAGCTGTACCATAAATTTCATGATAATGCTGAATCATCATGGTTGTCTTTCCTGTACCCCTTGAACCGAGAATACAAATTGCCTGCGCCTCCCAATTAATTTTTCCAAATAAATATCTTTTTATATGTTGATACTTTTTTGAAACAATTAATTCATGAATTTCCATTAATCTTTGCAGCATAAAATCTCTCTCACTACTAATTATCTATCCCATCTTACAATTCCACAACTATTATGTAAAACACACCTTATAATTTTTATATCAAATTGTAAAGTGTGTTTTACAAAAATCTCAGAATGTGTTTATCCTGCGTATTATTTTATTGATTCATATTCATTAACTTGTTGATCAGACCTTTGTTGACATTGGTTTTTCAGATGATTATTGTGAAGTGTCTGATTCAAGTAAAGATATGATAAGGAGAGACACCATGAACACCAACCTTGCTTTGCAGGATGTCAGGTCATTTGTCAGCCTTGATCCTTTGCTGGATTTCTGGGAAAAAAATCTCGTGCCGGAATGCTCCCACATGGGATCCATGTTTGTGGAATTAAAGGAAAAAATAAGCCAGAGTCCCGGGATCCAGGGTCCCATTGAAGATATAAATATTTTAAATAATTTCCATGATATACTCAGTCCATTAATGAGCGCGATATTTCCAGTGGCATCCTTTAATAGAGAAATCATGGGTGCGCTGTCCCCCTGCACTTCAGAGCCTTTTTTTGTGACCCCTGAATTCCAGCGTCTTTTCCTTGAGAACAAGAATTCTTTAAAGGCAACCATAAAAAAAAAACTGAAAGAGAAAACCAGGCTATCCAAAAGACTGCTGAAAATTTATTTCCTTGTTCTGGAACGGATTTACGGATTCCCATGCCAGAGGATTGAAAGTCTGGATATTAAAATTATTCCAGATGAAAAAACCGGGCTGGCAAGGTATTTCGGAATAAGCTCTGATTTTCAATTTGTTAAAATAAAGGCATTGGACACTCCAAAAAAATTGTCTGAAAAAGACTGGGATAAAATCAGGAACAATCTCACAAATATCAATATCCTGGAAAAATATATTGACCTGAGACGTTTCGAGTTTACCGGTTTCACCATTGTCCGTGCATTGGATGTAACAGAATCAGAAATTATTTCAGCCCTTGAAAGGGACTTGATAGACCAGCAGTCAATTTTTTCTTCCAAAGGAATCAAACATCTGGAATCCAGGCTCCAGGTATTGTTCCAGCGACCGGACATTACCCTGGGGATTGGTGCCCTCCGGGGAAATCAGGTCATGATCATAAAAAATGACTGCAATGCCAATATCAACTGCCTTTTTTCCAACTCCCACCACATTAATGTAGATGAGATACAAGGATCAGTCTGGATGAAGGCCGTTGAAAACGATTCTGTACTGCGAGTGCCGGATCTTTCAAAAAAATCCAACCTGCTCCCTGCGGAACAGCAGGCAGTTTCAGCTGGTATCAGATCCATGCTTTTATCACCATTATCATACCAGGGTGAGATAATCGGGCTTCTGGAAGTATTGACAGCAACCCCCAACGACCTGGGCCCCATTGATGCCATGCTCCTGGAACAGGTCACCCCTATTTTTTCAGTGGCTTTAAAAAGAGGTATGGATGAAATGGACAAGCATGTCCAGTCCATTATCAAGGAAAAATGCACTGCGGTTCACCCCTCTGTGGAATGGCGGTTTGAAAATGCCGCCATAAGCCATATGGAACGTGTCCGCCACGGAAGCAAGACCTCTGAAATGGAACCCATCATCTTCAAGGATGTGGTCCCCTTTTATGGACAATCCGATATCAGGGGTTCATCCCTGGCAAGAAACAAGGGGATTCAGCAGGATCTTACAGACCAGTTAAGGCTTGCCCTTGATATCCTGAAAACAAGTGCAAAACTGAGGCCCTGGCCTATTTTAAAGGAATCTACATACCGTATTCAAAACAAAATCCAGGAAATTTCCTCTGGAGTCACTTCCAGTGATGAAAATTCAGTATTTACTCTTCTGAATAAAGAGATCTCACCAATGTTTGAAGATCTCATGGGCCTGGGACCAGAGGTTGCCAAAGGGATTGAGACCTATAACAGCCTTCTTGATCCCGCAGCAGGTATGATTTACAATAAAAGAAAAGAATACGAGGAAAGTGTGTCAACACTGAACCAGGCATTGTCTGGTTTTCTGGAACAGGAAGACAGCCTTATCCAGCAAAGCTTTCCCCACTATTTTGAGAAAAGACAAACCGACGGGGTGGATTATATGATGTATATAGGAGCCTCCATGGCAGAAAGCCAGAGGCTTGCCCCTTTTCACATCCAGGATATGACCCTGTGGCAGCTGATGACTGCCTGGGGCCTTGCCTGGCATACACACAAAATAAAACCAGAATTAAAAGTACCCCTGGATACCTGCCATCTGATTCTGGTCAATCACACCCCTCTTTCCATACGATTTCGTTTTGATGAAAAACGATTTGATGTGGACGGCACCTATGATGTACGCCATGAAATCATTAAATCCCGTATTGACAAAGCACTGATAAAAGGTTCCGGAGAACGGCTTACCCAGCCCGGCAGGATTGCGGTGGTGTATTCAAATCCTGCCGAGGGTAAAGGGATCAGGCAGCATATTGATTTTTTGACGAGCCTAGGAAAGTTTCAAAATGATTTTGAAATGCTTAACCTGGATGATATGCCTGATGTGCGTGGGTTAAAAGCCATCAGGGTGGGTGTGAACCTGAAATCCATGGCCAGCAATGTTATTAAAATAAAAACAGGATAAACCAAAAGTTGTGAATTCAACAGCATTGCTGGCCAATCCTTTCCCAAAAATCCTTTTCTCCTTGACAAGAAAAGTAAATTATAATTGGATATTGGAAACATTTTTTCTTGTGAACGCTTAAAGACAGAACAAACTCGTTAATGGGAAAATCTTTGGTTTTCAAACTTTCCAAATAAGGATTTAATAATGAAGTCTTCCTCTTTTTTGCAATCAAGACCTCCAGTAGGAACTATCATTATTTTCTTGGCATTCTTTTGGATACTCATATCCCTGTCCCAGGCCGGGCAGGCAAATGAACACAAAATCACCAACACTCTGGGGATGACCTTTATTCTTGTCAAGCCGGGGTCTTTCATGATGGGCAGTCCCGAGACAGAACAGGGCCGCGATGCCAATGAGATCCTCCATGAAATAAAAATTAAAAGACCTTATTACCTGCAAACCACAGAAGTAACATTGAAACAATGGCGGTCTATCATGGGTAAAAAATGGCTTCGGAAAAGAAGTGGAACAGGTGATATTCCGGTCACCAGGGTCTCATACTATGATTGTCTCAAGTTTATAAACAAATTGAATAAGAAAAAAATGGGGGTCTATCGTCTTCCCACGGAAGCAGAATGGGAATATGCCTGCAGGGCAGGAACAACCACGGCTTACCATTGGGGGAATTCCATTGACTGCTCCAGGGCCATGTATGGCAATAACACTAAAAAAAGTAAAACTTGTATTCTTTTTTTTTCATCCATGAACATACCGCCCAATGGACCTGCTCCGGTCAAAACCTTTGCCCCCAATCCCTGGGGCTTTTATGATATGCATGGAAATGTATGGGAATGGTGTGCGGACGAATATACGGATTATCTGACCCATAAAAAAGAAAAGGGATACAGCACCATGGAATCTGAAACACGTATCAGACGAGGCGGAAGCTGGTTCAAATATGAACAATCCCTTAGAAGTGCGAACCGTGCCTATGCCCATCCAGGTGCAAAATTCATAACAACCGGATTCAGACTGGTCCGGGGGTTGGAGTAATGCGCACTAAAATTCTTAGTCTTTTAAAAGTCTATGAAGAAGAAATAAGCCTCCTGTTATGGACAGCCGCCCTGTTGTTTATCATTCGAAGTTCAGGCATCATCCTGAACAATTATGCGGAAACAGCTTTTTTAAAACGATACGGGGTTGAATACCTGCCCGTTATCAATATGCTCAATGCTATTGTAACCTTTTTTGTCACTGGGTTTTTAACCGCTTTTCTGGGAAAGATGCCCGGTGCCAGACTGCTGTCCTATGTTTTTATTTTTTCAGGTTTTTCCGTGACCATTATCCGATTGTTCATCCCCTTTGGATTTGACCTTTTGTATCCTTTGCTTTTTATGCTCAAAAGTCAGTTTGAAATTCTCCAGGCTCTTCTGTTCTGGAACCTGTGCAATGACCTTTTCAATATGCGCCAATCCAAACGGCTTTTCCCCCTCCTGACGGCAGGGGGAGTAATAGGCCTTATTCTGGGCAGTTTTGGCACTCCCTATTTTGCAAAAACTTTTAACATGGACAACCTGCTGTATCTATACCTTGTAACAACCCTCATGGGTGCTGTCATTGTACAGGCAATGGGAAAAAGCTATTCCTCTCTGATTTTTCCGGAAAAAACAGGAAAATCCACCAAAAAAAAACCATCCATGGCCCAGGAATTCAAAAACGTTCTCCCCCTGATAAAAGATTCAATACTAATCAAAATCGTTCTTGTCCTGACCTTTATGCCCAATGTGGTCATCCCCATAATGAATTATCAGTTTAATTACGCTGTTAATGACCAGTTTGCCTCGGAAACGCAGATGCTGCAGTTCTTTGGCTATTTCAGGGGTATTTTGTATATGATCAGCCTGTTCATCCTTCTCTTTGTGGGAAGGATTTACGGACGATGGGGCCTGCCAGTGGCGCTTATGTTCCATCCCTTTAACTATATGATTGCATTGTTTGCCTTTCTTTTTCAATTTAATGTATTTTCAGCCATATATGCAAGGATGTCCACCAATATAATCCGCACCACTATTAATATGCCGGCAAATTCCATACTCATTGGACTTTTTCCTGAATCCTATAGAAATATGATCCGGCCATTTCTCAGAGGAACCGTGGTGAGACTGGCCTTATTTACAGGTTCCTCCCTGATTTTAATTTCAGGATCTTTTTTTCACCCCAAATACCTGACCCTGGTGGCATTGCCCTTTGTGCTGGCATGGATGGCAGCTCCCATTATCCTGAAATTAAAGTATGCCAAAATCCTGAGAGATTTGATTTCAAACAACCTTCTGGATATAAAAAGTCTCGACCAAAAAGAACTGGGACAAATTTTCAACCAGGAAAAAACCCTGGCAGATCTGGAAACTTCTTTTTTATCTGCCAAAGGAAAAGATGCCATCTGGTATGGCAAATTATTACAACAATTTTCTCCCGGACAATTGGATATCCACATACTCAACAACCTTGAAAACCAGAACGAAAAAACCCAGATTGCTTTAATCAAAATGATATCTCCCGAATATCGGGCAGAGGCAGCCAATGATTTGATAAAATTTTTAGACATTAAAAAGCCAGAAGCCACTATTGCCATATTAAAACTTATCTGCCAGAATGGGTACAAGGCCATACAGGGGGTGGATTTAAACCCCTATCTTCAAAGTAACCACCCTGTAATCAGAGGCTTTGCCGGGGCATGCCTCTATTCAAGAGACCCTGAAAAACACCAGGCACTGATCACTACCTGGCTTGGGGATAAAAATATAAATTACAGGCAGTCCGGTATTATCAGTGCAGGATTAAGCAATGAAAGGGGATACATTGATACCATCCTTGCCATCTTATCGGAAAAAAATATTGATCACATCATTCCAGATATCATTATTGCTTTATCCAGGCTGGGGGCCAGGGAATTAAATTCCGTTATTTTTGATTATCTTTCCCATGATAAAAGGGAGGTAAGGATGGCAGCACTGGATGCCCTGGAAATCAATGATGATTTCTCCCTGAAAAAAGCCATTCTGCTATTGGGTGATAATATTTATTCCATCCATGAATTTGCACGGGAAAAAATACGGAAAGCAGATTATCAAAACCATAAACTTCTGGTTGAATCCCTGGGACTGCCCAGCAAAAAGATAAGAAGAGGGCTGTTTAAACTCCTTGAGACCCTTGACATAAAAGAATTTGAAGTATTGATGTTTGCCAAGGACAATCTAAACAAAAGCTATACCTACCTGGCCATGGGAGAAAACTTACGCCAGCTTCCCCAGAAAAAAATGCGGGATCTCACCATTGAACATTTGTTCCAGAAAAAAGAAATAGTCCTTGAAAACATTATCCGGGTGCTTGCCATCCATGACCAGACCGGCAGGATGAAAACTGCCTGGAAAGGAATTTTTTCCCCTGATACCAGGCAGAGAGCCAATGCCATTGAATTATTAAGCGATATCCTGGACAAAAAAACCTTTAATTCCATGCTCCCTCTTCTGGAAAGTCCTACTCCTGCCCTGGCCCTGGCCGAAGGTAAAAAACTGGTCAAAATCCCCAAACTGGATCCTGCTGGAAAAGATGTATTTTCAATGCTGCTGGCTTCTGAAGACTGGGTGGATGTCCTCATGGGCCTGGGCATGATCCATGAGGATCCTGATCTTTACGAAGAAAAAGACCTGTTGAATGAATTGAAAAATTCCATGAATAAAAATATTACAAAGGAAGTTGAAATGATTTTTTCAAAAACCAAAGAAATCTCCAATGATCCCCAGAGAATTCGTGCCACCAAGATATCCCTGGGAGAAAAAATACTTCTTTTAAAAGAAATTGAAATTTTTTCCGGCCTGAGTGCTGAAGAACTTGCAGCCATTGCTGCAGAAACAAAGGAACTGAATTACCCCAAAGGCAGGACCGTCATAAGACAAAACGATGTGGGAGAAACCGTATTCCTAATCATTGAGGGAAAAGTGGAAGTCATCATGGAACAAACAGATGGGAAAAAAGTTTTACTTGATCACATTGAGTCCGGTGGTGCTTTCGGGGAGATGGCATTGATTGATAATTCTCCCAGATCAGCCAGCATCCGTACCATTGAACCTTCACGATTCCTCATCCTTCACAAGCAGGAATTCAAGGAAACAGCCATGGAATTTCCAAGGATTGCCCTCCAGATCTGCACGGTTTTAAGCCAGCGCATCCGGAGCCTCCATGGAAAATTCCAGGGGGAATCAAGTTCTCCTCCGTCATTGGGATCAGAAACAATAAATCGTGACAAATAAAAACTTGACTGTTATATTATAAATATGAGTTCAATAAATCAAATATTACAGGAAGCAATTCGTTTGCCAGAAGATCAAAGACTCACTCTTGTCAACCGGATACTAATGCTTAGCGAACCGAATACCTCAGATGATATTAGTCATGCATGGGACGTAGAAATCCGTGACCGTATTGTTCGTTATGACAAAGGAGAAACACGTTCGCGCTTAGCCAGCGAAGTGTTTTCTGATATAGACCGTCGATTGAAATTATGATCATTGAATTTCTTGATGAGGCTGAACAGGAGCTCTTTGAAGCAGCATATTGGTACGAATCCAAAGAGGCCGGATTAGGAATACGATTTCGAAATGAAATTTTTCATATACTTAATAGAATTATTGATGATCCATTGCTATGGAGAGAACGAACTGGCGGTTACAGAAGGGTAAATTGTCTCATATTCCCGTATTTTGTTCCATTCTTTATACGAGGGAATAAAATTATCATAGCAGCCATTGCCCACGATCACCGTAAACCAGGGTACTGGAAATCACGTGCCTAACCATAAATATTTGCTGAATTGTGACTGTTCTGCCCGTTAAAAAAAATTATCTCAAAGCCCTGTCTGAGTGATATTTGCAGATTTTCTATTTTTTCTGAATGACTGACTTTGCCCGAATAAATGAAATTGAGAAGGTGCGGGGTATCGGTCATGGCAAAAAATTCAACTCCCAGCGTGGGTGTCTATAATGGCTTATGGACAATCAAGCCTTTATGTTCCCTTTTTCAACAACTTTTCAATGGTATCCGCCAGGTCATCCCTGCCCTGGTTTCTGAGCAGGGGAATCATGGGCCTGTAAAAAGGCGGCCTTACCCTGATGGTGATATCAAACTGCTCAATATCTGCAGACGTTACCTCATCCTCCACAAAAGCACTGGTTTTGTGCAATAATCCCAGGGCAGTCAGCTCTGTCATTGTTCTGACACATTTTTCACATTTTCCGCAATTGAGTCGATCCGGAACATTGGCAAGGCATACCCGGAAATTCTGAAATGCCGTGTCCCAGTTTGAAACAATTTTTATTTTTTCAAGGCGGGACAGTTCATAATCCCTGTGCCGGATTCTCATATTATAACTGGAATATTCTGGATCCAGCAAAGGATGGGAGCCACAGGGGTGAAGGTTGGGAATATCATAGGATGATCCGATAAACATCAGGTTTATTCTATTGGTAAAGGAATGGGCCATGGCCGCCAGCACAGCCCCGAAAAAACTATCCAGCCACAATTTTCGTTCATCACAGAGATGACGGATATTGGTATACACAGGAATCAGGCATGTGCCTGCATCCCTGGTAATTTTCAAAATTGCCTCTTTTGCCCTGTCAAACACATGAAATTTCATTCCCCTCTCAACAACACCACCAATATCAAAACCGTGAAGAAAAAAACTATCCTTTACACGGGCCGGGTGATCCAGGGGATAATTGAGCCTGTTCAGCCTGAGGGCTGCAAGGGAATCCATGCCCCCGGACATGACCATACCCGCTCTGGGACCTTTGAATTCATCTGCCATCTCTCTGTCCTGATTTTCTCTGTCCTGATTTTCTCTGTCCTGATTTTCTCTGTCCTTGGTCTCCATGTCCTGGGTTTCCCAGTCTTGAGCTTCTATTTTTATGGGGGCATACTCACCCCTGGTCCAGTGGGCCAGAATATTCATGGCAACATTCACCCCTTCCCTTAAAAAAGGACATATCCTGCCTTCAACAAATATTCTTTTTTCTCCCAGATGAAGTGCCGGCAAAAGACATCCCACCAGAAAGGCATCAGGCTTGACATCAAAACCCCTGGCATTTTCCAAAGTTGTTTTGATAAAAATTTTTTTCTCAGATCTGCTGCTATCCTCAAAAATCACCCTGGCGGAAGCTGTGACATATTCTGAATCCTGATCAAGGACAAAATCAATTATTTTCATGGACTTACATATCCCTGTTTTTAGCTTGAATTAATTTTTAGTTTAAATGACAGACATTACATACTCAATAATTTCCAGGGAAATATCCTTTCCAGAAGCCTGCTCCAGCCCC
Organism: Desulfobacteraceae bacterium 4572_89; assembly: GCA_002085465.1. The sequence goes on from NBML01000004.1 coordinate 19,340, forward strand.
CTGAACCCTGGAGAATAATTTACCTCAACCACAAGGGGTTTTCCATTTTTTCCAACCATCATATCCACTCCTGCAATATCCAGATGGCAGGCAGCAGCTGAATCCAGGGCCAGCCTGACCCACTCCTCCGGCGGATCAAAGGCATCTGCCCTGCCATTTTGATGGATATTGGCCCTGAACTCCCCGGGCAACGGAACCAGGTTCATTGCTCCCGCAAGTCGTCCATTGACCACCAGCATCCTCACATCCCTCCTGCCCTCGGGACTGATAAACCTCTGGACCAGCATCCCTTTCAGGGGTGTAAGATTCTTGTCAAGGAACTCCAAGGCCCGGGACCGGGTCTCGATCTTTGCCACCCCTTCCCCGCCCATGCCGTCCACCTGTTTGGCAACAATTGGATATCCGCCCAATTTCTCCACTGCCTCAAAAAAACCGGCTTTTCTTGTGACAAAACAGGTGTCTGGCACTGGTAACCCACTGCTTGCAAGGGTTTGAAGAGTTATGTATTGATTTTTTGCTATGGTGATCCCTTTAAGTCCGTTGACCAGGGGAATTCCCATTTTCATAAACTGCCGCAGCAGGACAAACCCGTATTCCCCCATGGGAGATCCCTGCCTGGGCAATATAACGTCGGGAACCAACCCTGTACTTCCCAGACAAAAACCAAAATTTTTCTTTTCCAGGGTACAGACCATTTCATAGGGATTAATAAGTATAACCCCATGACCCAGGATTGCTGCTGATTCCCGGAGTCGCCCATTGGGATGAAAATCAAACCCGTTAACGGTCATTATTCCAATTATCATTTTTCCAGATTCCACTCATTTTCAATCATATGCTCGGGCATCCATATCCCCATTTTTTTCCCCACTTTTTCACTAAAATAGGTGAGTATTTTCCTGGTATTATTTTTCTTGGCAATTTTATGGGTAGCCAGGTTGTCCTCGCTGATAATGGAAAAAATTTTATGGCCCCCTGCCCTTTTGGTAAGGCCTTCCAGCAGCCTTGCCCCAACACCCAGGGAACGGCACTCCGGCCTTACAGAGGTATATCCCCTTTCCACGAAATGAGTCAAATCAAAATCTGTGATCTGATTGATCCTCTGTATAAATTCTTTTCTTGGATGTTTCAGGCATGAATTTCCCAGGATCACCCCATCTTCCATGGCATAGCCTATAAGATACGCTTTTTCAAGGTTGGATCTTACATATTTAAGATCAACAGAACCACCGGCATCTACCATTTTGCAAATCTCATCCAAAATTCCCGGGGCAAGGTCTGAAGGAGATTGATAAAAAAATTCCATTTGACTGCCAAGGGTTATCAAAGATTGATTTGGGATATCTGCCCTTAGGCAGCCCAGGGATTTCCGGGTCAACCGGCTTAGATACAAAAGGAAAAAAACAGGGTCCTCCAGAGTCTGCCAGAAAGGAACTCCAGCCAGGGGCTGAACCTTGTTGTAATCCATTAATTCAAACCCGGGCATTGTATTTCCATCCCCTGAAAAATCCCGGATAGTCCCCCCTGGGCTTATATCCTGCTGATAGGAATGGACAATATTGGGGTTATTTACAATAAATCTTCCCTGTTCTGATTGGCCTGGGTCCCTGATAAAATTGGGACCTGTTACATGGTTCCATATTCCCTGCTTTGATGCAGCCCAAAGTATCTTTTTTGGAATCTTCACTTTTTTATAATTCCATTCCCATTGGATCAATTTAAGCCCGGATGAAAAAAGATCAGGCAATTTGTTTTCAAGGTCCTGTAATTCATCTGATACCTGGCCTGGTACCTGATCTGGTATCGGAACTGTCATACTGAAAAAAGTCCTGGAATCCTTAATAGAAAACCAATGATCCAGTTGCTCCCAGATTTGGCAGGAATATTTACCAGCACCTTGTTCCAAATCATCAGGATTTGCTGAATCCCCAGGGCCGTCTGAATCTGGGAACAAAAGAGAATCATCAAGAAACACAAATCCCTGGATTCCACAATTTTCAACCTGATCTTTTAAAAAATCTGACAGGCAGACAGAATCTTTAAAAAATAGAGGATGAACCGGGAGAATAGGCCCGGGCATCAGGTATTTATCCATGGGCATTCCCCTGAAATCCGGTATTGACCCTTTGGGATCATTTTTTGTTCCATGATCCCTGCTTATAATATCCATGAGCATGGTCAGTCCTTCCAGGCCATGGCCATGAACCATTTGATCAAACCCTTTTCCTTCCTTGAAAACAATACCGGGTTTTCCCTTTGCCAGAACCAGGGTTTCAGGATAACGGGATTTAATGAATCCTGCCATGGTTTCTGCGGCCTGTCTCTGACCTGGAGAAGATATAAACAGGATTACAGTGCCGGGATCATGTCTGGCAAATTCCCGGTTCAGGCCCTTTTCATAGGATACATGGGTACCCCAATGGAAAATATCTGGGTAATAAGCCTGGCTTGCCAGGGTCAGAATAGAATTCACTATTTTTTTAAAACCAATAAACCAGTGGGGATCAAAAAATTCTTTTTTTCTTACCTTTTCCATATCTATACTGGTTTCACAAACCACCCCATATATATTTTTCAGTTTATCATATTTTTCATTGGAGACTTTTCCTGACCTGTGTTTTTTTTGAATCATCTGAAAATGAATATGCGCCTGTTTTTTTGACAGGATATGGGTAAGGAAAAATTCAAGGTTTGCATCATAATATACAGGATTTAACCCGGAATCGTTCAGGGCGCCTGCAGCTACAGCAGCATACCAGGAAGGCATTGCAGGGCTGGCTGCGGGAGGATGAATTAATAGTATTGTTGATGATTTCATTTTAGCCTGCCTTTGTTTCTATAGAATCTCCAAGGTCATACAAGTCATTTATAAACTCCTGATCAGGCTTTCGGCAAAATCAACAGCAAACCCGGGCAGGGATTCATCTATATTTTGAACCGTTCATACCTGTTTCCTCGGCCCCTGTTAAAATCAGTATGACATTCAATCCCTGAACAGGTTTTTCCCAGAGACGCTGTGCCGTTACCATGGCAGCAGCAGTTCCCGTTGCATTGTCCGAAGCCCCGTTTGTGTATCCATATCTTAAATAATCAAAGCAGGTAATAACTCCCTGAAGAATAAAATAAGCAGAAAGTATCAAGCGAATCCAGGAAATAACAGGCTGACCCTTTGTAAGGATTTCCAGGATTGAAATTATAAGGGCAAAAACAATTAAAAACAGATTTATCCTAAGGGATGATCGGAAATTTTTAACCATGGAAGGCAAATAGAGCAAAGAAACCGGGGCTGAATCATAATGAGCCATTAGAATAAGATTTTGTTCAGCCCCATTATTCCCTGGGGAGGATCCCTTTTCAGGATTATTTTCCATGGTTCCGATTATATTTTCAAGGATATCTGCAGCCTGTTTTTCCCCTGGGGTTCCTGTACCCCTGTGGGGCAAAACCGTGAGCTTACGGATTATTGCCATTGGATCTAATAATGACATAATCAGGCCCTCCAAGCCCTGTTCTGCATAGTTTATGTATCCTGAAAGGATACAGGGAATTTATCCCAGTGGTTTCTTCCCGTGGAAATAGTTGTATACAAGATAAAAACTTATCGTTTCACCTTCCCGGGAAGTAGAAACTCATACCTTTTTCCCAGAATTTTTCCTGTCATAAATCTGTCAACCCTGCGTAATGTTGAAAATGCCATCCAGATTCTTTTGTCATTTTGATAATAGGATTCCACTTCCTTTTTTGAAACAGGCTCTATTTTAAAATCCTCTTCCAGAGTTTTATTGACAATATCAATAAAAAGAGGAATCAGGTCAGACGACTGTTCCTTAATTAAATTACCAATGATATCAATGAAGACGATACGAAGATCGTAATATCTGGCAACAACCTCATCAAGATTGATAAGGCTGATAAAAAGACGGATAATAAATGGCATACTTTTGAGAAGAAGTTTGACATCCAGCTGTTCATGGCCTTGTATTCTGTAAAACGGAGTGCTTGTATCAATAAGATAAAGCTTTCTTTTCCCATTTTCAACTGGCCATGTCCAGTTGGAAAGCTGTGCATCAACAGCGATTTCAATTCCAGGCATGGATTTTTCATTATACACCTGCACCCTTTTAATGGCATCAATAACCTTTTCAAGCATCTCCACAATCTGTGCTTCACTAAATATGGAAATCTGCCGGCTGCAGAAAGAGTCAGGACTGAAAAGCTGCTGTGCAACATAAAGGATATAAGGCCGGCCAGGAACGTGGGTAATAAAAATATCATCTTCAGGAAGGTTTATGCCGGCTTTTTCCAAATGCCCGGTATATTCGAAATATTGATTCCGGTAAGATTCAGCACTTTCTCTATCAGGGAAAACCGGAAGCCGTTTAAAGGCAATATCATTGTATTTTTCCATTCGAAAGATTGAAGAGATTTCCCCATATCCCAGAATTTCAAATGGCAATTCCGAATTTTCCGGTTTAACCGGATCCAGGCATTTTTCAAAATAATCAATATAATTCTGGTCTATATCCATTCACACCCTGTATACTTTGGTTTTAAAATATATGTAATTACAATTCTCAATAATCACTGGCATTGAATAATAGATTTTTCCATAATCCCTATAACATCATCCACCAGAGGTTTATCCGTGTAAATATAGGGTTTACACTGGATGACAGAAAAATCATATCCCGAGAACATGGCCCAGATCCCATTGTCATATAATGCTTTTGACATTTCAATACCTGCTATTTCGCCATCAAACTTCAACCCTGCAATGAGCCCTTTCTGTCGTATCTCAAGAAGATATGGATATTTTTTCTGAAGATCTTTAAGATGTTTTTCAAGGTATGCGGAAACCTTATCCACCTTTGCAAGAAGTACAGGGTCACTTACAATCTCAAGAACTTTGCTTCCCACATAACATCCGATTTCAGAACCCCCAAATGTTGAAATATGGGCAAACCCGTCTTCATTCAGCCATGCCCCGGCCTTTTCGTTTAATATGGCCGCAGCCACGGGATAAATGCCGCCGGATAAACCCTTTGCAGTGACAAGGATATCAGGATCAACACCATAATGTTCAATGGCCCAGAGTTTGCCTGACCTTCCAAGGCCTGTCTGAATTTCATCGGCAATATACAGGGCACCGTATTTTTCACACAGCAGTTTCACATTGGAAAGATAATTTTCCTCCGGCAATGGAAAGCCAAGGGTTGCCGGAATTGTTTCAATAATTACTGCGGCTGCATCATTCCCCTTAAGGGCATCTTCCATTTTCTCAAGATCATTAAATGGTACACCCATAGAAATTTCAGGAGTATCACTTAAAAAAAACCGGGCATTTTCTGTATTTCCAACACTGCCGGAAAGGCCTGTACGCCCATGGAATCCATGATCAATTGAGACAATCTTTTTTCGTTTTGTTGCATGCCTTGCCGACTTTATTGCCACATCCACGGATTCACTTCCACCGCTGGCAAATACAACATATTTCATATTTCCAGGGGTAAGCTCAACCAGTTTCCGGGCAAGTGACCCCCGTTCAGAGCTTGGGAAATGATGATTGCCGATATCAAGCCCCATGTCCATGGCCTCCTGCAGAGCTTTGGTAATTTCAGGAGAACTATGCCCCAGATTAAAGGTTCCACCGTTAATGTGAAGATCAATTAACTTTTTCCCGTCCACATCATAGATATAGGGCCCTTCCCTTTTGCCCATGATAATATCAATACCAAAATCATTAAAAATCTTTATTTTTCCAGGACAAACATACCTTTGGTTTAATTCCAGTATCTCTTCTTTTAAATAATTCATTACCGGCCCTTTTTAAACGAAATACAATTTGAGGAACTTCAATAACTATACTGAGAAAATATTTATATTTTATCGTATAATGGAACTTGCTGAATTATAAGTCAACCAAACAATCATATTGTAAAGCCAGGCATATTGTAAAACCAAGATTCCTATTATCTTATCCATTATGGAATAAGACGGTGGTTTAAGAGATAGATTAAGACTGGACTGCCTTTAAAAAAAAGGCTATATTTCAATCTGCAATTTCATTATTTCCAATCCTCCATAAAATAAATAAATATAGATTGACAAAACCAGCAAATAATTATAGAATGAAGAGTTTTTAGAATTGCGAAAGGTATTGAAATAATAAGGAGAGTTTAACATGTACGCAGTTATCAGAACCGGCGGAAAACAATATAAGGTTCATGAAGACCAGGTCCTGAAAGTTGAAAAACTGGAAGGTTCCGAAGGTTCCAAAATTGAATTCGATGATGTCCTCATGTATTCAGACGGTGAAATCGTTACCCTGGGTGCTCCCAAGGTTGAGAATGCTGTTGTAAAAGCACACATCCTTGAACAGGGAAGGGGCAAAAAACAATTGGTATTCAAGTATAAACGCAGAAAAGGCTATCGAAAGATGCAGGGGCATAGACAGCATTATACTGAAATTAAAATCGAATCCAAATGTAGGCATGGGTAAAGATTATACTCTTTTTGCTAGAATGGATGGTGTTGTTACCTTTGAAAGAAAAGGTCGCGACAGGAAAAAAGTCAGCGTTTATGAAGCGTGAAATTTGTAGATGAAGCAATTGTTACTATCAGGTCCGGTGATGGTGGCCCGGGGTGTACCAGTTTCCGAAGGGAAAGGTTTATCGAGCGGGGAGGACCTGATGGTGGAGATGGCGGCGATGGTGGAAATGTTGTCCTGAGGGTGGATCAGGGCATACGAACACTCTATGAATATCGCCGTCAAAAACTGTTCAAAGCCAAGGACGGGGCCCAGGGACTTGGCAAACAAAAACATGGCAAAAACGGAAGCCATTGTTTTTTAGACCTTCCCCCGGGCACTCTGGTGTCTGATGCAGACACACTTGAACCCATTGTTGATCTTACCACTGACCTTGCAGAACACATTGTTGCCAGCGGCGGCAAAGGCGGCCGGGGTAACAAAAGATTTGCCTCATCCACCAATCGGGCCCCGAGATATTCCCAGCCTGGAATTCCAGGAACAGAACTCAAACTCAAACTGGAACTAAAACTCCTTGCAGATGTGGGCATTGTTGGATTACCCAATGCCGGCAAATCGACTCTGATATCCTCCATGTCAGCTGCCCGTCCCAAAATTGCAGACTACCCTTTTACTACCCTTACCCCGACCCTTGGCATGGTGGAACCTCCCTTTGGAGAGCCCTTTGCCGTGGCAGATATCCCTGGTCTAATTGAGGGTGCCCATGAGGGGACTGGTCTTGGCATAAAATTCCTGAAGCATATTGAACGGACCGGGATATTAATCCATCTCATTGATGCCGGAGGAATTGAACCTGAATGCCCACTTGATGCCTTTCAACTCATCAACAAAGAGCTTTCCATGTACAGCAAAACCCTGGCCGACAAAACCCAGATTGTGGTACTCAACAAAATGGATCTCACGGGTATAAAAACCCGGGTGGATAGTTTTAAAACTGCCCTGCCGGGCCTCCAGGTGCACACCATTTCAGCTGCAACAGGCCAGGGAGTAAAAGAGCTGGTAAAACTGCTTTCTTCCAAACTTAAAAAAGAGTAAACCATGAATACAGGACTTTTTGGAGGGACATTTAATCCACTTCATAATGGCCATATAGGTATTATCAAATACGTAAAACAGGCCTATCAGCTCCAAAAAGTTTTCCTGTTCCCTTCTGCCACCCCACCCCATAAGCCCAATAGCAATCTGGCTCCTGCCAGGGACAGACTTGAAATGGTTACAGGCAGTGTAAAGGATCTTGATGGAGTTTATGCCTCTGATATTGAATTAAAGAGAAAAGGACCCTCCTTTACCATTGACACCATTAATGCATTTAAAAAAAATCATGGCCTGAATCTGAATTTTTTCCTTTTAATGGGATCAGATGCATTTTTTGATATCACCACCTGGAAAAGCCGGGAACTTATTTTTAAGGCTGTCCCAATAATTGTCATGCTCAGGGGGAAAATGAGAGAGATTAAAACAATTGCATCCTTTATTGACGAACATGTCTCCAAAGGATATTCTCTGGATGCGGGCCAGAACAAATTTACCCATGGACAGATGCAACCGATCCATATCTGCAATGTACCCAAAATTGATATTTCGTCCACCATGATACGGACACGGGTTAAAGAAAACAGATCTATTACAGGACTTGTCCCCATAAACGTAGAGAACATCATCAGTAAAAAGGATTTATATAAATGAAACATCCCATTGCTTTGGCAGAAGAGTTCAAGCCCTATCTCAGCCCCATATTTGAACGGAAAGCAAAATCAATCACCGCAGTTGATGTCCATAAAATGACATCCTATGCCGACATGCTGGTAATTATTGAAGCAGGTTCCAGCCGCCAGGTCACATCCCTTGCAGAACACATCATCAAAACCCTGAAAAAACAAAAAATAAAAGTTTTTGGCATGGAAGGAATCAAGGAAGGTGAGTGGGCATTGATTGATTATGGTCATATTATCATCCATATATTTGATTCCGAGGCAAAGGGATTCTATGATCTGGAAGGCTTGTGGAGCGATGCCCCCAGAGTTGATCTCTCTCCATTGGGACCCCTGCCAGGGTTAGAAGAAGATGATAATGAACTCTAAAAAAACAATTTCTGATGAAAAAACTGCTTCAGGAAAGAACCCTGTCAATATCCTGATGATCCTGGACGGCTGGGGAATAAACGATCAATACTACGGCAATGCTGTTGCCCAGGCAAATACCCCTTTTCTGGATCATCTTGTAAAAACCTTTCCCAACAGCCGCCTTGCCTGCTCCGGCAATGCAGTGGGCCTTCCCCAGGGCACCATGGGCAATTCAGAAGTTGGCCACATGAACATGGGGGCAGGCAGAAAAGTACTCCAGAATTTTGTCCGCATCAATACTGCCATTGATGAAAAAAGTTTTTTTAAAAATTCAATATTTAAAAAGGCCATGGACAAGGTCAAAAAAGAAGACAAAGGTCTTCACCTCATGGGCCTTTTGTCCGACGGCGGAGTTCACAGCCACATTTCCCATCTCCTTGCCCTCATTGACATGGCAAGACAAAACAAGGTTAAGAATATTTATATCCACCCTATTCTTGACGGCAGAGACACCTCCCCCACAGCCGGCATTGAATATTTAAGGCAGCTTCAGCAGCATATTGACCTCCACAATTACGGGAAAATTGCCACCATTGTGGGCCGTTACTGGGCCATGGACAGGGACACCCGGTGGGACAGGGTGAAAAAAGCCTATAACCTTTTTACAAAGGGAGAGGGCAAAAAATATCATGACCCGGTTCAGGCGATTCAGGATGCCTATGATGCAGACCTTACCGATGAATTTATCAATCCTGTCTTCCTTGGAAATGATTCTGGTTCAGGCCATGGCACTATCCAGGATGGGGACAGTGTAATTTTTTTCAATTTCAGGGCAGACAGGGCAAAGGAGATCACCA
>NBML01000005.1 GCA_002085465.1 Desulfobacteraceae bacterium 4572_89
CCAAGTTTCATTTTTTTTGTCATGGTGTCTCCATAATATTTTATTGACTATCCATTAAACTCCATCATATATATAAAAATATTATTAAATTTTCCAATATATTTTTAATCATATTCCCCAAAGAGGAAATCGCAAATGAAATGGTTTCGTGGAATTCTCATCATAATGATCAGTCTGGCGGTTTTGGTTTTATTCCTGGTTTTCTGTCTGCCTTTTTTAAATGACTTTAAACAAAAAGGAGAGCTCAATATTCCCGGGCTCATGGAGAAAGTCACCATATCCCGGGATGCAAGGGGAATGGCTTATATACATGCGGAGAATTTTGATGATCTTCTCATGGCCCAGGGGTTTGTTACAGCCCAGGACAGGCTTTTTCAGATGCAGTTAACCAGGCTCATGGTTGATGGCAGGATTTGTGAACTTGCAGGGCCCATTGCAAAAAATCTTGATATCCGCATGAAAACAATTGGCCTGCACAGGATGGCAGAAAAACAGGCTGATATCCTCAATGATGAGACAAAGGGATATTTTCAGAAATATGTGGAGGGAATCAATGCCTTTATTGAACATTGCCCCGATGATATCCATCTGGAGTTCAAACTTGCCGGAATCAAACCTGAAAAATGGGATGTTACAGACTCCCTGGGTATATTGTATTACATGGGATATTCAACCTCGGCAAATTTAAGCACGGAAATAACGGCCCAGATGCTTCTGGAAATCCTGGGCTATGAAAAAACTTCCCAGCTCCTGCCGGTGAATATCAATGCGGATGATCCTGAAGATACCGGTAAAATGTCGATGCCTCCCAGAGAGAACCTTTCCATGTCAATAACCGGTATCAAAGATCTGATGGCATATGCTGGCGACAGAAAGCTTCGGGCAGGGAGCAATAACTGGGCAATAGCCCCGGGGCTTTCCTCAACTGGCAGCACGGTTCTTTCAGGAGACCCCCACCTTGATCCCAGGATACTGCCCGGTGTCTGGTATCCTGTGGGCCTGATAACCCCTGAAATAAGAGCAGTGGGGGTTCATGTCCCAGGTATTCCAGGCATGGCCATTGGCCGTACAGACCATATTGCACTTTCTGCCACAAACAATTACGGTGATATGATGGATCTTTACATTGAAACCCTCGATCCTGAAAATCCTGATCACTATCTGGAAGGGAAAAATTCCATCCCCTTTATTCGCATTCAGGAAACCCTTAAAATAAAAGATAAAGCTGAGCCTGACGGATTCAGACTTGAACCCATAATCATCAGGGCCACCAAAAGGGGGCCTGTTGTTTCCCAGGTATTTCCGGATTTAAAAACCAGGAATGTTATTACCCTGCGGTTTGCCCCTGTTGAAACCATGGAATCCAGCATTGGCCTGATGGATATTTTAACTGCTAAAAATAATATGGATCTTGTAAAGGCATTAAAGCATATTCCCATGGCATGTCTTAACTGGGTGTTTGCAGATACCCGGGGCAATATAGGTCACCAGGCTTCTGGAAAAATTCCTGTCCGCTACAATAATGAGGGTACATTTCCCTATAAAGTCAAGGATTCCAGGGACAACTGGCATGGATGGATTCCCCAGGGGGAGATGCCGGGAACCTTAAATCCTGAAAAAAACTGGATCGGAACATGCAACCATAAAACCATAAAACATGACTATCCCTATTACTATTCCTCATTTTTTGCCCCCTCCTACCGCTATGGAAGACTAAAAGAGCTCATGGCCTCATCAGATAAGAAAACCATTGATGATCTATGGATGTATCAAAGGGATACGAAAAATCTCATGGCCGAAAAAATATCTCCCATTATGGAAAAAGCCCTTCTAAAACATGATGACACCCGAACAATGGGTAAAATCCTTTCCTCCTGGAATTTCAGAGATGACCCTGACCTTGCCGGTCCTGCTATTTTTCAAACCACCTATAAATTATTTGCCATGCTTGTTTTTGAAGACGATATGGGTAAAGAAAAGGCCATGATCATGCTTAAGAACTGGTATTTCTGGCAGGAAAGACTTCAACAGATGGTTTTAAAAGGGGAATCCCCATGGTTTGATGATACCCGGACTCCAGATAAGACTGAAACTCTGGAAGACCTTTTTTATCTGGCTGGTCTCCAGGCAAAAGAGTTCTTAAGCCCACAATTGGGAGATTCCCCTGAAAAATGGAAATGGGGCAGGGTCCATACCCTTGAACTTGTAAATCCCATCAGAAGAAATGGGCCAGGCAAAACTATATTGGGTACCGGTCCCATGCCCATGGGCGGATCAGGGGAAACTCTTTACAGGGGGTGGTATGATTTTGATAAACCTTTCGCAGTCACCCATTGTGCATCCCTTCGCATGGTTGCAGATCTTTCTGACAAGGAAAAAATTATGGCTGTCCTGCCCGGCGGTATTACGGGAAGAACATTCCACAAGCACCAGAAAGATCAGGTAAATGATTTTATGTCAGGAGAAAAACAATACTGGTGGTTCAGTGATAAAGCCATTGAAGAACATGAAAAATCAAAACTGATTCTCAGGCCCTGAGCTGGTTTTTAAAATTTTGTCCCGACCAGAGGATTTTCCTTGACGAACAAAGGGTCAGAATATTACAATTTAACCCAGTGGTGTTCAAGTTGTCTGTTTTTTTTATACTTATTCTACTTATCTTTGGTTTGTTGATTTTATTTTTCAAAAACGCTGATGCTTTTTTAAACTATTTTTTAAAAGGAGGCGAATTATGAGAATAGAACCTAAAAAAATCATGTGCGCCCTGGATTTTTCAGATTTTTCCCATCTTATACTTTCCTATGGCAAAACCTTGGCCCGGGAATTTGATGCCAAACTTTATATATGCAATATAGTATCAGACATGGTGATGCTTTCAAGCCATGGACAGGCCTATATAGCATCAGACGCCATTGCAGGGGAGCGGTTGGAGAATGCACAGACACTTCTTGAAAATCTGGCCAAGGAACATGGTATTGAAGCCGAAATTATTGTCTCCCCGGGCCACCCGGCTGATGATATTACCAGAATTGCCCGGGAAAAGAGTATTGATCTTGTTATAGCAGCCACCCATGGGGGCTCAGGCATCAAACGGTTTTTAATCGGCTCTGTTACAGATCGCCTGGTCAAAACCATTGATAGCCCCCTTTTGGTGCTTTGTGCCCAAAAAGATCAAGTCAGTTTTAAGGATAATCTTAATGTTTCCATTAAACGTATATTGGTTGGCTGCGATTTTTCTCCGGGCTCTGAACTTGCCTTTACCTATGCCCTGAGTCTGGCCCAGGAGTTCCAGGGGGAACTGCACCTGGTCCATGTGATCAAACCGGAAAAACACATTGAAATGACCACATCCAACTATATGAAAATCCAGGGAGGGGATTACCTGGGCTGGAACCGGTCTGATTTTTTAGACCTCCAGAAAAATGCTGCTGAAGAAGAGTGGGAGAGAAGAAAAAGCCTGTCAGCCAGGTTTGAACGCCAGCTTTCCCAGATGGTGCCCGAAGAAAGCCGCAGCTGGTGCGATCCAAAGATCACCCTGCTGGAAGGTGAGCCCTATACGGAATTGATCAAATATGCTGAACAAAAAGAAATAGATATGATTGTTTTGGGAATCCATGGCCGCAGTTTCCTGGAGAAATTTCTGGTGGGGTCTACCACGGATCGGGTTATCAGTCGTGGCTCCTGTCCTGTTCTGGCGGTGCGCAGTATCCCTGAACATTAAAAAAATCTGTTCTCAATTATCAGGCCAAGGGAGTATTACTGGATTAAAAACTGGGAAGTCATTCTCTTTTTTTTAAAAAAATGATATTCTCAGGTTCATAGTATAGGCTTTAGCTAACAGCTAATGGCTCGTGCGATAGTGCGCTAAGTTTATGTTTTTAAAAAGATTTACTATTTATGAATTATTTTAATAAGATTGAATATAATGACATCATTTAAAGCCAACGCACTTCCCCTTCTCATTGGCAGCCTTCCCATGGATAATCACAGGGCAGCCACACAAATGGTTATGGACCATACCCCGGAGATTCCCCTATGGGTTCAATTGCCCAGATTCAGGGAAGAGGGCATGATCAACCAGTTTCTTCCCGGACTTCCCGGACTCACTGTCCTGAATGATAAACATTTCATAGATACCCAAAAGCCCGGGTTTGATGATGAGTTTCTGGCTTTTTTTGAAGATTACCTTGCCATGTCTGAATCTGGAACAGACCTGGATGGAACCAGGTTTGCCTTTACAGATGAAACCGGGAAAGGGTTTGCTGAATTTTTAATTCAGGTTGATGACAATATCGGTCCATTTGCGGCTCTCAAGGGTCAGGTCACAGGACCCATTACCTTTTGCACCGGAGTCAAGGACGAGCAGGACAGGGATATTTTTTACAATGACCAACTAAGGGATGCAGCCGTTAAAAAACTGGCCCTCAATGCAGGGTGGCAGGCAAAAACATTTGCAAAACGAGGATTTATACCCATTATATTTTTGGATGAACCTGCCCTGGCCGGATTTGGCACATCTGCCTACATTACCATTTCCAAGGAAGATGTTATTTCATCTTTTGAAGAGATTGTTTTGGAAATTCATGGACAGGGTGGGCTTGCCGGGGTCCATGTCTGTGCCAACACTGAGTGGGATATGCTCCTGGGTTCCCGCATTGATATCATTAGTTTTGATGCTTTCTCTTTTTTTGATAAATTTATTCTCTACCCGGACATGATAAAAACCTATTTAAACAGGGGTGGAATCCTGGCCTTTGGCATTGTTCCCACGGCCAATGCAGAAGAGATTGCCCAGCAGACAACCCAGGGCCTTGTGGAAAAATTTGAAGCCCAGGTGGCCCAGCTGGTTGACCTTGGGTTTGATCGGCAGAGGGTCATTGAGCAGGCCTTTATCACCCCCAGCTGCGGCACTGGATCACTGGATCTTGAATCTGCAAAAAAGGTATTGCAGCTTACAAAAGAAGTTTCTGCTGTTGTTCGGGCAGAATGATCCGGGCTGGGTTTATGTTCTATTTTCCTTTTTAGCTTCAGCTGAGAAATTCCCGATTTTAAGGTCAGGGGTTTTTCTGTCAAGGATTTCAAAATAACGGGGATAGGCCTTAAAGGCCTCGGCCATTATAAGCTCCCAGGGCAGGTCGGAAAAGCTTCCATGGTCATCGACATATTCCATGTGTTTATTGCCAAGGGTATCAAAGGGGTGAAAAATGGAATCATTTTTTCCATCAAACTCCAGTGGGTGTACGTTGAAATTCTGGCAAAGGCTCAGGTTAAAGGCTGGAGTGGCCTTAACCCATTTCTCATCAAGGAATATTTCCGTATACCCGTGCCAGACATAAAGATCACTCCCCATCATTTTTTCCAGGCGTTTCGTGGTCAAATGGTTTCTAACATCGGCAAACCCAAGCCGGGAGGGTATCCCCTGGCTCCTGATACAAGCTGCCAATAGTACGGCTTTTGCAACACAATAGCCCTCTTTTTTTTTAAGTATATGGCTGGCCCTCATGGTGGATTTTTCAGGATCAATGCTATAGGGATTGTATCGGATTTGATCCCGGACTGCATAATAGATGCTGATGGCCTTGTCTGTGTCACTGGTTAGTCCCTGGCACAGAAGGGTGGAAAATTCAATGATCTCTGGATGGTCCTTATCAATATAATACGTGGATAAAAGATTTTCTTCCATGGAAGTCGTCATATTTCTCCTGTCATGATTATTATAGTTGGTATTTTTTAATATACTCCAATGTATTGAATGAAATCAATGCATCATTTTTGTATCTAGACACACTATTGTTTCATTTTTTGAGACAATAGGACATCTCTGCATTCCATAGGTCACGGGTTCCAGATAATTTATGAATTCTGAGCCCTGGCATTGTTTATGCTTTACTATATCAATGGATATCCCACTGTAATCATTCAGATCTATTCACGGGCAGGTGAGCAATGACAAAACCATATGGCAGGAAAATCAGGAGAAAAGTAGGTGAAATCCTCAGGCAGGATACCAGGGCCGAGGCCTTAACACTTCTTGAGCAGATTCCGGATAAACAATTAATAGGGCATCTTTTTTCCCATTTTTATAATAAAGACGAACTGATTAAGTTCCGCAGTATTACAGCCATGGGAGAATTAGGGAAGCGCCTTGCTGAAAAACACATGGAAAAGGCAAGGGTGCTGATGCGGCGGATAATGTGGAACCTGAATGATGAATCAGGGGGGATTGGCTGGGGATCTCCCGAAGCCATGGGAGAAATTTTAAGTAAAAGTCCGGAACTTGCCCTGGAGTTTAAATCTATTTTATTTTCCTATCTGGATCCCAGGGGGAATTTCCTGGAGCATGAAGTTCTTCAGCGGGGTGTGCTTTGGGGAATAGGCACCTATATCGGGGCTGGACAAGTTGAGGTGAGTGAAATGACCAAGGCACTGATTTTCCCATACTTACATTCCTTAGACCCTATCAAGCGGGGGTATGCTGTTCGAGCCCTAATCAATGCCAACTATTTTAATAACAGTATTGTGCCGGAGAATATCCTGGGCGATTCTGAAAGCATTGATATTTTTACTGACTGGGAGTTCGTGACAACACCCATATCTGATATGACCATGATACAAAAATAGTAATTACCTGATATTTTTTTATGGAATTTATTGGTTTGGCACAAGAGTTGAATTGTAACCCTGGCATAAGTTTAATTCAGCCTTATGTGTAAATTAGAAAAGAGTAGAAACATGCTTAAAAAAAAATGTGATAAAAATGTTGCAAAGACCATTGAACTGGCCCGGGAAATGATCAAGCTGGCTCAAAAGGGGTATGAACAGCAGGAAGATCCGGGATGCGGTGTGATGTATGGCCTTCTTCTGGATTCAGGCTATAGACTCCTTGATCTTGCACAAAAGGAAAAACTCGCACATATTCAAAAAGGCTGGTGGGATAATTCAATAGTATAGGAATTAGCATTTAGCCATTAGGCTTTAGCTAACAGCCAATTGCTAATGTCTAAAAACTCGCGCGATAGTGCGCTAATTCAATTAATAAGGAGAAGATTTAATGAAGACCTATGTATGTTCAGTTTGCGGCTATTCCCATGAAGGTGACCAGGCACCTGAAGTATGTCCCCAGTGTGGGGCAGCACAATCAAAATTTTCTGTCCAGGAAGGTGAGCTTGTCTGGGCCGATGCCCATTCAATTGGAGTGGCCCAGGGAGTTGACAAAGAAATTCTCCAGGGTTTAAGAGATAATTTTCTCGGTGAATGCACTGAAGTGGGAATGTACCTGGCCATGAGCCGTCAGGCTGACCGGGAAGGATATCCTGAAGTGGCCGAGGCCTACAAACGGATTGCATTTGAGGAAGCAGAGCACGCGGCAAAATTTGCAGAACTTCTGGGCGAAGTGGTTGAGCCAGATACCAAGGCCAACCTGACTGCCAGGGTCCTGGCTGAAAATGGTGCCTGCAAAGGGAAAAAAGAGATTGCAGTCAGGGCCAAGGAACTGGGTTATGATGCCATCCATGACACAGTCCATGAGATGTGCAAGGATGAAGCCCGTCATGGAATGTCATTCCAGGGCCTGCTCAACCGGTTTTTTAAATAAAACCAGGGTTATAATCAGAAATGAAAAAACCAGTCCTTGATATGGCTGGGTGTATACTTTGTGAAGTCTGCGTCGAACTGGCGCCCCATGCGTTTCAGATAAACGACGCAGGCTTTGTAGAGGCATTGCCTCTGGATGACTATTCAGATGAGGAAATCCATGAAGCAATAATAAACTGCCCCAAAGATTGTATTACCTGGGAATAAAAGGCCGGAGAATCCTCCCCGGTCTTTTTTCAGGTCGGTCTCCCAAATTTTTCCTGATAAGCCTCTCAACACTTGATGACAGAGATCTCACCCATTTTAAAAAAAACATTGCACCTGATACATAAATGTGTCATTTAGGTCTTCAGAATAAATTTTTTGTAACCTGTAGACCCTGGAAATACCTGCAATGAAAAATTTTACCCATTCCCTGCTGGACCGAAATAACCTTACTCTTGTTTTGGACAATCTCAAGCTGGGCATTATTGCCCATACCCCGGAACGTATCATCACAGTATTTAATAAAGAAGCTGAAAAAATTACCGGTTATAAAAAAGAAGAGGTGATTGGCAAGGATTGTCATATCGTTTTCCAGGCACCCTTTTGTGGTTCCAAGTGCTCCTTTTGTGACGGAGCCCAGGACTTTATGTTTGAAACCAAGGAATACCCGGTCACCAACATCACAAAAAACGGGGAAACCCGTTACCTGGAAATGACTGTCTCTGCTATTGTGGATAATGCCGGCATATTTCAAGGGGTAATTGCCTCTTTTACAGATATGACCGATTCCATACAAACGTCCCTGAGGGCGGAAAAACTCTCCAGCTTTGCCGGGATCATAGGCAGGGACAAGGCCATGCAGGATATTTTTCAGCAAATCAGGGATGTGGCCCTGTACAATTATCCGGTCCATGTGTCCGGGGAAACCGGAACAGGCAAGGAGAGAGTTGCCTATGCCATCCATGATATTTCCTCCTATGGAACAGGTGCTTTTGTGCCGGTGAACTGCGGCGCCATTCCCGAGGGCATTGTGGAAAGCGAATTATTTGGCCATGTAAAAGGAGCATTTTCCGGGGCTGTAAAGGAAAGAAAGGGGCGGTTTGAACTGGCCCACAAAGGAACCCTTTTCCTTGATGAGGTTGCGGAACTTCCCCTGAAAATTCAGGTCAAGCTTCTGCGATTTCTCCAGGAGGGCTCTTTTGAGAAAGTCGGGGGCGAAAAAAAAATATCTGTGGATGTCAGGATAATATCTGCCACCAATAAAAATCTTAAAGATGAGGTGCGGCATGGCCGGTTCAGGGAAGACCTGATTTACAGGCTCAATGTCATCCCCATTCATCTGCCTCCCCTGCGGGAACGTAAAAGTGATATCCCTCTTCTGGCATCCCATTTTCTCAAGGAAGCAGAACAGGAGAGCAATAACAAGGTCCCGGAACTTTCCCATGAGGCCCTGGATTTTCTTCTGGATCACCAATGGCCGGGCAATGTCAGGGAATTGAAAAACGCAATCCAGTTTTCTGTGGTAAGGTCCCGGGGCAGTAAAATTATGCCCGGGGATTTGCCCATGGAAATTTTTAAAGATATCCAACCCCGTTCTCTGTCAGATATATCATTAGATAAGAAGGGCCAGCCCCGGGGTAAACTCAGTGTTGGATCAGTCAAGGCTGCTCTGACAAAAACCGGGGGCAACAAGTCCAAGGCAGCCAGGGTTCTGGGAGTAGGAAGGGCTACCCTTTACCGGTTCCTGACCCGGAATGAAGATGTTAAAGACTATGCTGACAGGGTCTGAAGCAGGCCCAGGGTAGCCCAATGAGAAAACAGATATGGAAACAGGTTAGAAAACCAATTCAAGGCCCTGGCCGGTTTTATCCATCTCAAAACGGATCACCGACCTTTTTTGATTAGTCCCCTTTTGGAATCTTCCCTTGAGTATAGCCATGGAGAGCGGGTTTTCAATCTCCTGTTGGATTACCCTTTTTAATGGCCGGGCCCCAAAGCCCGGGTCATAGCCCTTTTGAGCAAGATATTCCATTGCTTCAGGGACCAGATGAATGGAAAGATTTCTGGCTGCAAGACGTCTGTTTAAATCATCAATCTGGAGTCCTGCAATGCCCATGATGTTTTTTTTGGTAAGGGCATGGAAGGTAATGATTTCGTCAATGCGGTTCAGGAATTCGGGCCTGAACATTTCCCTTAGGGCCTTATTAATTTTCAGGGTAATTTCCCTGCTGGTTCCCTGACTAATTTCCAGGTCATTATCATCTGGTTTTAGTTCTCCTTCCCCACTGGCCTCCAGCAGGAAACGGGATCCCAGATTGGAAGTCATGATGATAATTGTATTTCTGAAATCAACAGTCCTGCCCTGGCCATCGGTCATGCGGCCGTCATCCAGAACCTGGAGCAGGACATTGAAAATATCGGGGTGGGCTTTTTCAATCTCATCAAATAGCAGCACTGAGTAGGGGCGACGTCTCACCGCTTCTGTCAGGTATCCGCCCTCATCATACCCCACATATCCTGGAGGAGCACCAATGAGTCTGGCCACGGAATGCTTTTCCATGTATTCTGACATATCCACCCTTACCATGGCATCCCGGGAATCAAACATAAACTCTGCCAGGGATTTGGCAAGCTCTGTCTTGCCCACACCCGTAGGACCCATGAAAATAAAACTGCCAATGGGACGGTCCTCAGGCTGGAGACCGGACCTTGCCCGCCTGACGGCATTGGAGACCGCATCAATGGCCTTTGGCTGACCAATAACCTGTTTTTTAATATGATCTTCCATGGAAACCAGTTTCTCCTGTTCTCCTTTGAGTATTTTTGAGACAGGAATATTGGTCCAGGAGGATACTACCTCGGCAATATCTGTTTCTTCCACATCCTCCTTGAGCATTTTTTTTGTTTCCTGAAGATGGGTAAGGGATTGTTTTTTTTTGTCCAGTTCATGGTTGAGCCGGGTGATGGTGCCGTAACGAATCTGGGCAACTTTTTCAAGATCTCCGTTTCGCTCAGTAACCTGGGCCAGGGTCTGGTATTTGTCAATTTCTTCCCTGATTCCGGAAATATCCTGGATTAATTTTTTTTCATCATTCCAATGAAGTTTCAGGGGTCGAATCTGCTCTTCCATATCTGCAATACTTTTTTCAATTTTTTTAAGACGTTCCCTGGAACCTGGATCCTTTTCCCTGAGCAGGGCCTGGCGTTCTATCTGGGACTGGGTAATCCTTCGCTGGATTTCGTCAATGGCCCTGGGCATGGAGTCTATTTCAATCCTCAACCGTGAAGCAGATTCATCAATTAAATCCACTGCTTTATCCGGAAGGAAACGGTCTGCAATATATCTGTTGGACAGGGTGGCTGCTGCCACAATGGCTGAATCCTTAATGCGGATTCCGTGGTGAACCTCATATTTTTCCTTGAGTCCCCTGAGTATGGAAATGGTGTCCTCAACACTGGGCTCCTTGGCCATGACAGGCTGAAACCGTCGTTCCAGGGCTGAGTCTTTTTCTATGTATTTTCTATATTCATTTAAAGTGGTGGCTCCTACGCACCGTAATGTCCCCCTGGCAAGGGCAGGCTTTAGCATATTGGAGGCATCCACAGAGCCCTGGGCAGCTCCTGCACCCACAGTTGTATGAAGTTCATCAATGAACAGCACAATATCGCCCCGGGCAGACTCAACTTCCTTTAAAACAGCCTTAAGCCTTTCCTCAAATTCTCCCCGGAATTTTGCACCAGCCAATAGCGCCCCCATATCCAGTTCTATCACCCTTCTGTTTTTCAGGGAATCTGACACATCACCTTCCACTATTCTCTGGGCCAGGCCCTCGACAATGGCGGTTTTCCCCACTCCAGGCTCTCCAATGAGGACCGGGTTGTTTTTGCGGCGCCTGGACAACACCTGGATGATTCGCTGGATCTCTTCATCCCTGCCGATTACCGGATCCAGTTTTCCTGTCCGGGCAAGGCGGGTCAGGTCCCTTCCAAATTTTTCCAGGGCCTGATATTTTTCCTCGGGGTTCTGGTCCATGACACTCTGGTTTCCCCGGATATCCTTTAAAACAGACAGAATAGAGTTCTTTGTCACGCCATGATTTTCCAGAAGGGAAGGAGTTTCCCCTTTTATCAGGGACATGCCCAGGAGGAGATGTTCCAGACTCACATATTGATCCTTCATCTTTTTGGCCTCGGAAAGGGAAAGATCCAGCATCTTTTGGCTTTCTTGGGACAGATAAAGGTTCCCGGCACCCGAGACCTGTACCCGTTTTTCCAGGCTGGATAATATCTCCTGTTGTAAATTGGTTGTCTGGACTTTTATTTTCCTTAAAATAGAGGCAATAACCCCCTGGTCATCCTCCAGCATGGCATGTAAAAAATGAATGGGTTCAATGGCCTGATGATTCATTTTCCCTGCAAGCTCATGGGCGGTTTGGAACAGTTCCTGGGATTTTATGGTCAGTTTATTAAATTCCATTTGAATTTTCCTTATATTATTATTTGTATTGTATCGTATAAAGTAATGCAATTAATTTATGCGTCAAGAGTTTTTATTAATAATTTATATGAAAAAGAATCTCACCACAGAGTTCACAGAGGACACCGAGAATATAGCTCTGTGCTCTCTGTGGTTAAAATATTTTTCATGGTTTGTTGTGCCCGTCAGGGTATGGGGGTTATTGGGAGAAACAAGACCTGGTGGTAAAGACTGGAAAGGAGTCCTGGAGATTTGAATATTGACAGCCCCCACTATGTGGTATATATTCACGTAAAGTATTACTATAATCCAATAATTGAGAAAAAATAAACATGGACAGCAATAACTTTAAAGAAGCCAGATCACGACTGGATAAAACCCAGAAAGAGCTGGCACAGCTTCTGGGTATTTCCCTAAAGGCCATTCACAGTTATGAACAGGGATGGCGCAGGATTCCCCACCATGTTGAACGGCAGCTCCTGTTCCTCATTTCCAGGGTTATCAGCATGGATATATCCAGTGGGAAATGCTGGGATCTTATGGAGTGCCCGGAAAACAAGTTTGAAAAATGTCCGGCCTGGGAATTTAAATCAGGGGATTTATGCTGGTTTATTAATGGAACCAAATGCAGTGGGAAGGCCCATGATTCATGGGAAAATAAAATGCAAGAGTGCAGGACCTGCAGTGTTTTTTTGAAATCCTTTGAAAATGAAAAAGGAATTATAGGCAATGAATGATGTTATGCTGAATAATTTTGCATGCCAGACGGAACGGGAAGCCATATCAGAACATAGGCGTGAACTGCCAAAGGTGATTGATCAGATCATGGTATCCATGGAGGATGAGGAATGTTTTGCTCATATCAATGACGAGCCCATCCATTTTTCAACCTCAATCAAGGAGATGATTGATAAGTTCAGGGAAATAATTTTCCCAGGATATTTTTCCAGGGAAAAGGTGGATTCAGCCAATATTCTTTATAATATGGGCCAGGCCGTGTCCCAGCTCTATGATATCCTGTCTGAACAGATTATCCATGTTCTTCGCCATGACTGCCTGCGCTATGCGCTTCAATGCGCTGAATGCGAACTACGGGGCAATAATGTAGCCCTGGAAATGATTCGGGCTATCCCTGAATTGCGCCAATCCCTTGCCCAGGATGTTAAGGGGGCCTTTGAAGGTGATCCTGCTGCCAAGAGCCATGATGAAGTAATTTATTCCTACCCCGGTCTTTATGCCATTACTGTTTACAGGATTGCCAACCTTTTGCATAAAATGGATATCCCCCAGCTGCCCAGGATCATGTCCGAGCATGCCCATGGTCTAACCGGTATTGATATTCATCCCGGCGCCACCATTGGTAATAGATTTGTAATTGATCATGGTACCGGTATTGTTATAGGGGAAACTTCTGTTATCGGCAATAATGTTCGAATTTATCAGAATGTAACCATTGGTGCCCTGTCATTACCGCCAGATGCCGGTGAAAAATTCAGGGGAGCCAAGCGTCACCCCACCATTGAAGATGATGTCATAATTTATTCTGGTGCCACAATCCTTGGAGGGGAGACCATAATTGGGACCCGGTCTGTGGTGGGTGGAAATGTGTGGTTGACCAGTTCTGTACCGGCTGACACCAAAGTTTTCATGGAATCCCCCAGGTTGATATTTAAAAATCAGGAATATGAAAACCCGAGCTATCAAAATAAAGAATATGAAAATAGGGAATATAAAAATCGGGAAAAGGAGATACACCATGAACGCCCTGTCTGATATTACAAAATCCTGTGGTAACACCCCCCTGGTTTTTCTTGAAAAAGCCTCCAGAGAGTGCAGGGCAGATCTCTATGCCAAGCTGGAGTTTTTTAATCCCATGTCCAGCGTCAAGGATCGTATAGGGCTTGCCATGATTGAAGACGGCATCAAAACAGGAAAGATACAAAAAGACTCCATTATTGTGGAACCAACTTCCGGTAATACTGGAATTGCCCTGGCCTTTGTCACACGGGTAAAAGGCCTGAAGCTGATCCTGACCATGCCCGATACCATGAGTGTTGAGCGCCAGCAGCTGCTCAGGCATTTGGGTGCAGAACTGGTATTGACCCCTGGTTCAAAAGGGATGAAAGGCGCCATTGCCGAGGCGGAAAAAATTGTAAAAACCACTGACAAAGCATTTATGCCCAACCAGTTTTCCAACCCGGCAAACCCGGAAATTCACCGCCAGACCACAGCCCTGGAAATCTGGGAAGCAACCCGGGGCAGGATAGACATATTTGTGGCAGGCGTGGGCACAGGAGGCACCATTACAGGGGTCTCTGAAGTTTTGAAACAAAAGAAACCAGAACTTATGTCCGTGGCAGTGGAACCTGCTGATTCCCCGGTTATCTCTGGCGGATCACCTGGTCCCCACAAGATCCAGGGTATTGGTGCTGGATTTATCCCGGCAAATCTGAATGTGAATATCATTGATAAGATCCTCCAGGTTGAATCACAAGATGCCTTTGTTGGATCAAAGCAACTGGCAATAGAAAACGGTATTCTCTGCGGCATTTCATCCGGGGCTGCTTTTCAC
Source organism: Desulfobacteraceae bacterium 4572_89 (assembly GCA_002085465.1). The sequence goes on from NBML01000005.1 coordinate 14,628, forward strand.
GCTGCCAAAGAGGTTGGAAGGCAAAACCCTGGTAAATCAATTGTTTTTGTTGTCTGTGATACGGGTGAGCGATATATCAGCACCGATCTTTTTGCCATCTGATTCCTTTTCCAATTCAATCATATCATTTTGCCATTTTTCCAGAAAGGTGACATTTCCCTTAGTTTTTCTATTAAAGGTATCATTGTTTTTACGATTTTGTCCATCTCATCTTTTGAATTATAATGGGACAGGGAAAAACGGATGGTGCCATGGGCTGATTTAAAGGGGACTTCCATGGCCATGAGAACATGGGAAGGGTCCAGGGAGCCAGAGGTACAGGCAGAACCCGAGGAGGCGCATATGCCTTCCCTGTCCAGAAGAAGGAGGATTGATTCACCCTCAACCGCATCAAACCCAATGGACAGGGTATTAGGCAGCCTGTTATCAATATCACCGTTTACAGATGTTCCCGGGATTTTTTCCAGGAGCTGGGATTCAAGGTAGTCCCTTAATTCTCTGACCTGGGTATTCATGGTATTCAGGTTTTCTCCGGCCAGTTCACAGGCCCTGCCAAGGCCGATGATGGAGACCGTGTTTTCAGTTCCGCCCCTGCGGCCGTTTTCCTGATGACCTCCCATAAAAAATGGAGAAAACTTAAAGCCTTTTTTGACATAGAGAACCCCAACTCCCTTGGGGGCATGGATCTTATGGCCGGACAGGGAGAGCATGTCCACTTTAACCTTTTTTACGTCAATAGGGATCTTGCCCGTGGCCTGGACCGCATCGGTGTGGATTAGAATCCCTTTTTCCCTGGCCTTCTGCACCACCTCTTCAATGGGGAAAATAACACCGGTTTCATTGTTGGCCCACATAAGGGAGATAATGGCTGTATTCTCTGACATGCTCTTATAAAGAATTTCTGTATTCAGCCGTCCTTTTTTATCAACAGGTACAAATGTTACTTCATAGCCCTTTTTCTTTTCCAGGTAAGTGAAAAGGTTTTTAATGGCCGGATGTTCCACATTGGAAGTGATAAGGTGCTTTTTTTCTGGAAATGCATTGATGGCCGCATGTATGGCTGAATTATCACTTTCAGTGCCGCAGGAGGTAAAAATGATTTCATCGGGATCTGCATTGATAAGATCAGCCACTTGCTGCCGGGCCTGGCGTATTTTTTTGTCCACTTGATCCCCAAAGGTATACATGGAAGAGGGGTTCCCATAAAATTCACCAAGATAGGGCAGCATCTCTTCAATTACTTCATCTGCCACCTTTGTGGTTGCATTATTGTCCGTATATATAATTTTCATTTATATTTATCCTTTGGCTTTAACTGACTCAATCACTTCTTCTATCCGTTCCAGGCATTGTCCGCATCCGCCCCCGGCTTTCAGGTAATCAGTGACATCATCGGTGGTTTTTAACCCGTTGGCCTTGACCGCATCAATGATTTCAAGATCTGTCACGTCAAAACATTCACATACAATATTCCCTGGTTTCGCAAGGATCTGAATCCCCCGGAAATTGGCTATGGCTTTTTTAAGAGCAGATTGCCCCATGACCGAGCAATGCATTTTTGCCTTTGGCAGGCCCCCGAGATAATCTGAAATATCGTCATTTGTTATTTTTGCTGCTTCATCCAGGGTCATGCCCTTGATGATTTCTGTAAGGGCTGATGAGGAAGCCACTGCACTGGCACAGCCAAAGGTCATAAAGGATGCCTCAATGATTCGTTCATTCTCATTGACCTTTAAAAACAGTTTTAATGCATCTCCGCAGTTCAAGGAACCGGTTTCTCCAATGGCATTGGCATCTTTAAGTTCACCCACATTCCTGGGTTTTAAAAAATGTTCTTTTACTTTATCTGTATAATCCCACATTATTTATTCTCCTTAAATCAAATTCTTTCAATATCCTGGTCAATGCCTTGTTTTAAAATGTCTTGGTCTAAAATACTACAGGGTGGTAGATTGTCAACATTGGCTTATTTTTTTATGCAAAGGTTCTTAAAAACCATGTTTCAAGTTTCTAAACGAACCGGTACAGACCTTCGCACCTGGATGATACCAGGATTAATACCAGGATCGATAAACGTATCCCGTGTCACAATTTCCACTCCGTTTTTTACCGCATTTTTCAATTTTTGTGCATAGTCTTTATCAATCATGGCAGCAGGGGTAAATACCCGGGCATCCATTCGCTGGATCAAATAAAATATCACTGCCCTGTGGCCTTCTTTCCTGAGACGGACCAGTTCATCCAGATGCTTTTGTCCCCTGGTGGTCACAGCATCAGGAAACATGGCTACTCCATCCTCCACCAGGGTGCAGTTTTTGATTTCCACATAACATGTTTTTTGAACCTCGTTTTCCAGTAGCAGATCAAGTCGTGTGTGTTCACTGGTTTTGACTTCAGCCCTTATCTTTGTAAATTCTGTAAATTCAGATATCTGATTGTTTTCAATGGCGGCTTTTATAAGTTTATTTGGCACCTGGGTGTTGATACCGATCATGGAATCCTTTGTCTGGAGTAATTCCCAGGTGTATTTTAATTTCCGTTTGGGATTGTCACTGGTGGAGATCCATACAGGAGACCCAGGCATGGCGCATCCTTTCATGGAACCGGAATTGGGGCAGTGGGCAGTTATTATTTCCTTGTTTTCCAGTTCAATATCTGCCAGAAATCTTTTGTAGCGCTTGACCAGTTTTCCCGTTATCAATTGCGGCAGTTCATATCCTGAGTAGGTCAAAGCATTCTCCTTTTATCGGGCCCCAATTTATATTTGTCAAATTTATTTGGTGCCAAGTTTGTGTCAGTTTACTGGTATGGATTATAAGACATAAATTATAAGCTTGGGATGATAAGATTAAGATGATGTGTCATGGATAAAGGCGTTGAGATCATCCATCTCCATATTTCGCCGGATTCCGAACCTGGTCAAAGAAAAATCATATTTTACCGGGTCCTGTTTCAAAATTTTACTGAATCCCTTTGTAATTTCAAGGGCAGTAATTTTATCAGGACTCTTTCGTTTGGTGAATTCCAATATTTTTCCCACTGAATACATATGTGTATCAAGGGGTACAATCAATTGTCCGGGTGAGACAGAATCCCACCCACCCGGGTCCACTGCATCCTTCCGTACCATCCATCGTAAAAATAGATGGCTACGCTTGCAGGCACTGGTCTTTTGTGGATCTGCCAGCAAATGTCCGATAACCCCGGCCCTGGTAATTTTCCGGTACAAAAGGCCTAGGCCGGACAGTGTTGTCTTATCTTCATTCCCAATGCCGGTGCGAAAACAATTTTCAAGTGATCCGTATTCAAGTATAACTCCCTTTATCCCCTTTAACAGACAGGATAGATGATGGTCTTTTGCAAATCGATATTTGAATCCCGTAAAGTGTTTATCAATGTCTTTTTCCCGGCCTCCTGTTATGTATTCATAGGGAGATTTGCCCATTTTTTTCAGAACCAGGCCCAGGGTTTTCATGATCATCTCCACCCGGCCATAGGCAAGGCAGGCTGCCACAAGACCTGCAATTTCCCGGTCCCGGATATCAGGGTAATCATATAAAAAGAGCAGGGGATCTGGATTCACATATTTTTGTTTATTGTATTTTAAGTATATTGAATCCAGTTTTTCCCCAAGAGCTGTCAATTTTGTGTTTTCCTGCAAATGTAGCTCCTTTTTATAAATGTGCGCTTTGGCTCAACGAAGAAGACAAGTGAAAGACAAGCAAGATTGGGGAATTATTTGTTGCCAAGTCCCTTAAACACTGGCTGCGCATTCATTCTTGCCAACATCCATAATCCTCTGTTCTTCTTCAGAAGGTTCAATAAGACCGGCATTGACCTTTCTTATTTCAGCATAAACATCGGGTTGTTTTCTCATATTGGCTTTGATGAAATCTTTGAATTCATTGACATCATTGCAATTATAGATTGCGCTGTTGTTTTTGACTATCTTTTCAAAGGATTGGATAAATTTGCCTTCCTGATTCATTTCCGACCAGTTAAGATAATGCCCGGGCAATACCTCAACACCAGGATCTATTTTTAACAGGACATTCCTTATAGTATCAAAGAGAAACCCAGACCACTCATCTACTTTGCCTCCCAGATCCGGCCTGCCAATGGACTCAATAAACACAGCATCTCCGGAAATAAGGAATTTATCGTCAATTAAATAGGATGTACTTCCCGGGGTGTGTCCCGGGGTATGGATTGCTTTTACTAAAACACCATTATCTGAACAATTGATATTATCTCCGTCCTGGACATTTACATAACCAAAAACAGCCGTTGAAAAATCGTTTTCATGGGCGATAATCTTGGCCTGAACTGCTTTGGCTATCCCCCTGTTGCCGGAAATATAATCGGCCTGAAGATGTGTCTCAAAAACTTTTGTTAGGTGAATGTTATTTTTTTTTGCAAAATCAAGATAAAATTCAGACGTTCTGGCAGGATCGAAAACAAATAATTCCTGGCCGCAAATCAGCCCGTAACTTAAGGAAGCCTTCCCCGGCCGGACAAATTGATACAAAGTATAACTGTCATTTTTTTCAATGAGAACAGGTTTGAGCAGATCCGCCCAGGTACCAATTCCCCCCACAAGATAACCCACATCCTCAAATCCTGCATTCAGGAGGATATCAGCAACATACTTGGCTGATCCCTCCTTGGCGCAGACTATTCTTATCTTTTCAGCTGGGGGCACCTTTTTTATGCTTTCTTCCTCAAATTCCATAAATTCAAAATATGGAAGGTTCAAGGTTTCTTTTAGATAAGGTCCTTCCACTTTGAATTTTGAAAAATCCTCATTGTTACGAACATCAAGCAGGAGAAAATCTGCTGAATCCGTATAAATAGCCCCATAAAGGTCTTCTGCTGTATAAGAATATGCTTCCATTTTTTTTACCTCTGTATTTCCATGGGCTATACCATGGCTTTGGATACCTACTGAAAATTATATCTGTTTGTCGTTAGAGTTTTTCACATAAACCCCTTCCGTATTGATGGCAGGCCTTCATTCCATCATCTGTTTCCATAACTGCTTCGGTTAGATTTAAAGGCCCAAGGTCCAGCGCATCCATTTTAAATACGTATTGCATGGTTTCATAAATCATGGGAGCAGCTTCTCCACTATGGGTATGGGATCCAAAGGCCCCTCCCAGTTTTCCAGATAAATCAGCTTTTTCTGCTACAAAAAGAAATTGTTTCATTCCACCGGTCATATCTTTATGGTAGGTGGGGCATCCAAAAATATATCCATCAAAGCCGGATAGATCCTCTTCTTTTTTCAGGGATGAAACTTTTGCAACTTCTGCTTCATTTCCAGACATCCTGACACCTTCTGCCAGATAGTTAGCCATTTTTTCTGTGGTTCCTGTTCTGCTTGTGTATGCTATCAATACTTTTTTCATTTTTTCTCTCTTTCCTTAGGTTAAAAGTTGATTGTCAATGGATCTTAAAACTGGATCTCAAAACTACTTGCATTTAAGAAATACTCTAAGCATAAATTGGGCCAAGATGCTTTTATTTTATTTGTTCCATTAATTGACTTGACATGATTTTATCCAGGGCCATAATATAAACTCTTTATTTTAACCAATCCAATTTTAATCAAACCGATTTTAATCAAACCAGGAAGGAGTTTACAAAATATGCTGCAGGAAAAAAAAATAGGATTCATTGGCAGCGGCAACATGGGGGAAGCGCTGATAAGCGGCTTGGTCCTTTCCAAGGCAGCAAAACCTGAAAATATTATCTGTTCTGATATTTCAATGGATACCTTAGAAGAAATTCAAACAAAATACAAGGTTGCAATCACCACGGATAATGTTGAAGTTGCTGAAAAATCTCAAATTATTGTTTATGCAACTAAACCCCAGATCCTTGGAGCTGTTTTAAATGAAACAGCTCCAGCCCTGGATAAATCAAAACTGATAATTTCCATTGCAGCAGGAGTTCCCCTGGCAGCCATTGCAGCCGGCCTTGGCAAGGAACTTCGCCTGATAAGGTCCATGCCCAATATCTGTGCCTTTGTCAAAGAGAGTGCCACTGCCATTGCTGCGGGTGAGTTTGTCAATAAAGGGGATGTTGAACTGGCCCGTGCCATTTTTGATTCTGTTGGTAAAACTGTTTTTATCCAGGAAAATATTTTAATGGATGCCTTTACAGGATTGAGTGGCAGCGGGCCTGCCTATATTTTTACTGTTGTGGATGCCATGGCCGACGCAGGTGTGAAAATGGGGCTTTCCAGAAAAGACTCCTTGTTTTTATCCACCCAGACCGTTCTGGGCGCGGCTCGATTGCTTCTGGAGTCAAAGGAACATCCGGGACAACTCAAGGACAGGGTGGCCTCTCCCGGGGGAACAGCCATTGCCGGTATCCATACCCTGGAGCAGGGGGGATTGAGAACTACCATGATCAATGCAGTTGAATCCGCTACTAAACGATCAAAAGAGCTGGGTGATATGATGGTTAAGGATTTTATTGAAAATCACAAAAACGGCAAATAATTAAGACCGGCAATTAATTGGACCGGCAATTGACCCGCTGGATAAAAATAGACCAGAAAAAACACCAAGGCCGGGATTTGGCGAAAATCCAGGCCCTGGTATCTGGCATAAGGAACTCCTGGGAGCCTTTATATGAAGTTACACTTCAAGTTCTTTTTTTAGCCAGTCCCTGACTTTTCCTTCAACTGCATAGACCCCTTTGTATTTACCGATTCCCTCCATGAATTCATCCTCAAGATTCCGGGGAAGTTTAAAATTGCCCAACTCTTCTGAATCAAATCCCTTTCTCCGGACCAGAGTGAGGATGGGCTGCTTTTTCCAGGTATTGATCACAAAGTATACGGTTTCATTGTCATTGTCCCTGGAATTATAATATGACTGGGACCTGAGGGGACCCCATTCAAGGTGAAGTGCAATGGCTTCCTCAGGTGTCATTTCCCAATCAACGGCATTTACAAGATTATAATCGGTCTTTATATCATGAAGATTCATATCTCCTCCTTTGTATGGTTTCATATACCAAAGAATTAAAGCAATTTGTGTGCCTAGCCCAGTGATTTAAAGGCTTTGACGCTGGCACCGCAAACCGGGCATTTCCAATCTTCAGGCAAGTTTTCAAAACAGGTCCCTTTTTTGATTTTACCTTTTCTGTCTCCACGGTCAGGGTCATAAATATAACCGCAATTTGTTGTTTGACACTGGTACATATCCTTTGGTTCTGACATGGTTTCCTCCTTATTTTATTTATTGCCGGTTATCCTTGGGTCGTTGGGAGTGCTGGCACAATCCGGAGTGTAGCAGGAGTTGTCCACAAACGAGCACTCTTTTTTGCAGGATGGACACTTTTCCGGCGGGGTGTCTGCTTCCAGGTTATATCCGCATTTATCACATATCCAGCTGGTCATAATCTATCTCCTTGTTTTTTTGGGGAATTTACCAGTTACAATGATACTAAATATACTAAACAATATAAAAAATAATACAAAAAACATGCCAGGATTTTTTACTATTTTCCATTTATTGACTTTTATGGTATTTTCTGAAAAAGGAGTATTAATGAAAAATGATTCTGAAGATAGAGAAAAAATGAACTTACGGATTGAAGCAAGAACAGAGGGTCAGCCAAATTCCAGTGTTGAATTCAATCCTGGAAACAGTATTATGGCCTACCAATTCAAGATCAGGGATTTTTCTTCAAAAGGACTCTGTATCATGGTCCGAAAAGATTCCAAAGTACTTCAGTACATCAAAACAGGGGACATTCTGGATATGAAATATTATCCGGCTGATGCAATGGCCAAACCAGTGAAGCATCAAACCCAGATAAAACATATCTCAGATCCTGAGCCTGGTAAACATCAGGGCCATGTTCTGGTCGGACTTTTAATGCTTGAATAAAATTTTCCTTTATCCGGTTGGAAGTAGAATATTAAATTTTTTACGGATGGCTGCATCAATGTCTTCCGGAATATATGATTTTTCATTGGCCAACAGTTTTTTTGCCATGGCACGGGCCCGCTGCCGGGTATCCTGGGAGCCTTGTGCCTCCCATTTTTCCCGGGCTTTTCTGTCCGTGACTCCGTTGCCCATATAATATTCTTTCCGCATATGGGACATGGTGTGAGGAGAGACCATGAAATTGCCGCCAGGCCCCACGGAATTAATCACCTCCAGGGCCAGGTGCTCTTCATCCACCTCAATTCCCTTAAGCACTTTGCAGCAATTTCCAATGATTTCATCATCAATGACAAATTGTTCATGAGCCAGGGTGAGCATGGATTCCAGCATGCCTGCCGCGTGGTGGATATAATTGGATCCGCCCATGGATGCAAGAACAGATGTAAAAGCTTTTTCATATCCTGCCTGGGCATCGGGTTCCTTGGAGTCGGAAAGACCGGCTGAATTATAATTGGGGACCTTAATGTGATGGGCCAGTTGGTGAATGGCTGCATTCATCATTCCGCATTCCACAGCCCCGCCGGAATATCCCATGGTTTTCAGATTTGCCATTCCTGGAATCCCTCCATAAAGCAGAGGTGCCCCTGGATTTGTCAACTGGCAGATGGTGATTCCTGCCAGTTGCTCGGCATGGAGCTGGGCCAGGGTGCCTGCCATGGTCAAGGGAGATGTGGAACCAGCCATGGGGGCGGAGGACAATGCAACCGGGATAAAATTACGGATGGCTTCCTGCATGATCCGGGTGGACTGGGTACAAAGTTTCAGGGGACTGATGGCAAAACAGGCTGTGATGGATATGATGGGTCTTTGTTTGAGTTTTTCCTTTCCTCCCAGGATCATGGATGCCATTTCCATTACCCTGTGCAGTCCTTCCTCATCATTGACCCCGGACATCACATGTTTGCCCGATGCGGCCAGGCAGGCATAAAACATATTGATATCATAATCTTTCTCATCAATATCCGTTGGGATACAGGGCCGAACTAGAAAATGAATATTGGAAAGCTGGTCCACCAGACGGGAAACCTTGTATAAATCATCCAGGATGGTGGATCGTATTTTATCGGTATCTGGATCCAGGATCTTGATGGCAGCTCCCCCTGTTCCAAGATGGACACGGTTTTCCGTTAAATTCATATCGTTTTCAGGGTTCTGACCACAGAGAATTACTTTTTCAGGGGCTTTGGCTGCCTGGTCCATGATCAGTTTTTTGGGGAACCTTATTCGATGCTGATCCTTATCAATAAAAGCTCCGTTTCTTTGCAGCAGTTCTATGGTATCATCCAGTCCGTCTTCATAGGTAAACCCGGTATGCTCCAGAATAGACAGGGATGCTTTATGGATGATTTTAATCTGTTCCAATGACAGAGGACGATATTGTCCTCCCTGTAATCCCATTAGATTCATTACGATCTCCTTGTGGCTTTTATTATTTTTCTTTAAATAGTTTCCGTCTTAATGTCATGGAGGTAATTCTATGTCAAGCAAAATGTAACAAAAGCCATCAAATATCAAATTTTAATGGATCTATACTTATATTTTGATACCTTAAAGGAACAAAAAAAGAACAAGCTTGACACAAAAATATTAAAAATGTAACAAAACCTGTAAAATTAATTTTTACCCGGAAAGATAAATCAGGAAAGGCCAATGGATAAAACAGATAATTCCCTTCAGAAAATTATTAATGAAAAATATGAGTCTCTGGCTGCCAAGGGAAAGAGGCTTGCAGATTTTGTTTTATCCAGCCCTGATAAAGCAGTTTTCATGACCACCAGGCAATTGGCGGCTGCCGTTGGCATCAGTGAGGCCACAGTGGTAAGGTTTGTCCGTCAGCTTGGGTTTGAAAGTTATTCCTTGTTTATTACAACATTAAAAGATCTAATTAACAGAAAGTTGACCCTGATTGAAAGGGGGCGGCTGAGTCATCCGGTTATGGATACTGAGGATAAGGAACTGGACCGGCTTATTCGCCAGGATATTCAGAATATTAATGCCATGCACAAAGATATTGATTTTACCCATGCCAGAGAGATCAAGACAAAGTTGAAAACAGCTGCTGCAGTTTATGTGATGGGTGCCAGGCTGTCCTATTCATCTGCCCACTATATGGGCTGGACCCTGGGTAAAATCCGGGAGAATGTTTTTATCCTCAATGGCAGTGACAGAACCTCCATTGACCAGTTAGTGGTTGCCCCTTCTGGATCTGTCCTGGTGATTATTGCAACCTCTCGCTACCCCAATGAACTGGTCCGCATGGGCAAAATAGCCCGGCGTCGGAATTTAAAACAAGTGCTTATAACGGACAGTCTGTCCTGTCCCCTGGTCCAGTTCAGCGACCATGTCCTGGTAGCACCCCAGAAAACCATTCCCTTTCTGGGTAATCCAGTTTCCATGATCAGCCTGATTCATTATCTCCTCCACACCCTTGCGGCTGATATGGGGGATGAAGTGAAAGATCTTCAGGCAAAACTGGAACAGGCATACCTGGAAAACGATATTTGGTTTAATTGAAAATCTTGAGTTTGCCTTGGTGGAGCCCGGCTTATGGACTATCTGCCCGGAAAAGCAAGGGACTGCCTAACCGGTTTCTCGATCATCCCCTGGTCAAAGAACGGAACCTTCTCCAGGACTATAATGAGTCTGTCCTGTTGCTGGCCGAAGAGACCAAGACAATGTTAGCCCATGAGACCCGGCGCCTGGTCAATACTGAAGTCAATTCCGGTAATTTTCTTATCAGTGAATCTGGGGCTTATCTCATGGACTGGGAAAAGGCAGTAGAATCCTGTCCCAGGACCTGGCCATTTCATCGTGCCCACCACCACCCTGCTCAAGATTAATGGTATATGTTGGGGGGGGCATGTAAATGACTGGGTGGACACCTATGTGGCAGGGAAAATGAAAAAACGATACAATATTGATCTGATAATGGTCCCCATGGATGCAGAAGTATTTATCAATAAA
>NBML01000006.1 GCA_002085465.1 Desulfobacteraceae bacterium 4572_89
TTCAGTATCAATATAGCTTTGCCCAAGTCACCTACGAAATTTCGATGAAAACTTGTTGATTTCGTGTTAGTAAATGCCTATATTTTGAGGAATAGTTTACGAAATTCGAAAACTTAGTTCCCGGTTTCATGCACTTTTACAAGGCTTCGGGAATTGCTGTCTAATTTGCGGAATCAATTAATTTACATAATCGCCGGGGTGAATATCCCTTTTGGAAGAAAGGATCATTACGGTGGAAGCAATATCTTCTGTGTGTAAAACAATAAGCTTCCCTGAATTTAATGGATCAAGCTGGATGGCATTTTCTTTGTTTTTTGCCAGGATCGAACCAGGTTCTTTAAAAACGGATTTATTTTCCTGGAGAACTGAATAGATCTGGCCCGGTTTAATATTGTGGTTTTTACCCATGTTTATGAAAGCGATTCTATTATCATTTATAAATACGGTATTATCTTCTGAGCAGATAAGAACCGCATCAATGGGGTCAGGATTTTTTTGAACCGGTAATATTGTATCCCTTTCATAAAAGGCCATTATCCTGTCCCCTACATTTGCATCCCGATAGGAATTTGTAATTATGGCTGTAACGTAATCTCCGTTATGTTCAAGAATTTTAATTTCTGCTTTAATCAGGTGCTTGATGCCTTGAAATTCAAGGTTATCAATTTTTTCTTTTATTTTTTCCGTTGTAAAGATTTGACCGATTGTTCCCGGCATCAGACTGGCTTTTCCCGTGGGGTTGATATATATGATATCATCTGTTGACATCATCAGGTTTCCATCCTTTTCCCGGATGATTTTTCCCAGGGAAGGCTCAGCAGTTTCTTTGATAAAACCAATCTGGTTCATTTCAGGATAGGTAAAAGAAGGTATGATTGGGGGCAGGTTTTTTTTTTCAGGTTCAGGATTTATTATGACCGCCTTTTTGTCATATTCAGGCTTTAAAAAAATCTGGATTTTTTTTCCAGGATATATCCAATGGGGATTTTTGATTTCTTTGTTCATTTCCCACAGCCCGGGCCAGTCCCATTGTGAATTATAAAACTTTTGGGACAGATCCCAGAGGGTATCGCCTTTTTGTATGGTATAGTAAAATCCAGAATCATGATTTGGATTAAATTCCCTGGAATCCCCAGCCAGGGCCATGGATGGAAAAATCATTGAGGAAAAAATAAGGTTTAACAAGATTATTATGCCCGGAATAATTGCTGTTCTTTTTATCTGATGCATGGTTTTCTCCCCTTAATCTGCCCTTACTCTGCATTGGTACCCTTGGAATTCTTGACTTTATTTAACCTCCTGTTCTATAAAAAGTCAAGAATTGTTACTATTATTCATTAGGATTACTGTATATTTTATAATTGAATTGGATTGAAAATGAAGCAGATTACAAATTTATTGTTTGAAGCCAGAATGCTGAAAGATTTGGTTCGGTCTGGTTATGCTTTTCTGGGGTCAGGCAAGGAAAGCATTGCAGAACATAGCTTTACCATGGCATTTATCTGCCTTGTGATGGCAAAACTGGACCAGGATATAGACGGGTTAAAACTTGTGGCAATGGCTCTGGTTCATGACCTGCATGAAGCAAGGACTGGTGATTTTAACTATGTCCAGAAGAAATATTCAGATGTGGATGAAGCCAAAGCCATTTCTCATTTGATAAAAGACCTTCCTTTTGGTAATGATATCAGGTTACTTACAGATGAATTTAATATGGGTGAAACAAAAGAGGCAAAACTTGCCAGAGATGCTGACCAGATTTCATTTATCCTTGAATTGAAAAAACTCAAGGATACAGGAGCGCAATCACCTGAAAAATGGTTGCCTGTTATTCTGGATCGACTGAAAACACAAACCGGGATACAAATGGCCCAGAGTATTATGGAAACCCAATGGGATGAATGGTGGATGAATGATTATTCTGAATAACCGGCCTGATAACCGGCCTGGAAGATAGGCAAGAGTGCCCATGGACAAAGACCTTATTTCACTCCTTTATGTGGGTGATAAAGGGAGTGATGATCTATCTGCCTTGTTTTCAAAGGCCAATGGATTTGCAGCTCATTTCAGCTCCAGTGCCCGGGAGGGCTCCCGGAAAGCTGTGAATAAACTGCCGGATATCATTTTGATTGATGATCCAGGTACCAGAGTGGTGAACCCATCTGCAATTCTGCCTGCAAAAGATAATATCAATGCTTTTGGGAATATACAATTCAGGTTTCAGCCGGCTTTTTTTCTCATGGTGGAAAAATTTCCTGAATTTGATATGAGAATGAAACTACATGATTTAGGATATGATGAATTCCTGGTGTTACCCATGTCTGAAAAAGAACTCCACTATAAATCCCGCATTTTTCTTGAGAAAAAAAATCTTGAACAAAAACAGATTTCCCGGGAGCTGAAACTGCAAAAGGCATTCCACTATCTGGACCAGTTCAAAAAAGAATTGAAAGCAACTAAAAAACAACTGGTCCAGGAAAAAAACAGTTTAAACAATGCATTAAAACAGAAAAGAAAGATCTTACAAACTATGAAAAAAATATCTGGGTTCAATATCCTGTAAAAGGGGCTGACCTTTTGAAGGTTTGCCAGGGCTTTGATGATTGCGCCGGGATAATTCGGCCTTTGAATGAGAATTCAGACGGGACAGGCTTCCCTGATGGGTTAAAAAGAAGGTATATTCCTCTGTTATCGCGAATACTTGCCGGAGCAGATGCCTTTGATATGCTGAAAGACAACCAGAATATCCATTCTTTGGAAGATCTGCTGGTTGAGCTGGAGAGTATAGCAGGGTCCCGGCTTGATCCTGTGATAGTTGGCTGGCTCGAAAAATATGCTGTACTCCACATGGGATCTGATGCATACCAGGTAAGGGGGGTGGGGGTTGAGCAGCTTGAACCAGGGATGATGCTGGGAACCGCATTATTTACCTCCACCGGAACCAAACTTTTTTCTGTGAACACTCTGCTCACACAGGAATCAATTGATAAAATTATACAATACAGCAGGGAGTACCCTGTGGATAAAATTATTTACATAAAGGTTTAGAAAATGGACATTTCTTCGATTATCGGTGTTGTGTCAGGAATGGGATTTGTGCTGGGTACCATACTTTTGGGAAGCGGTATCATGATGTTTGTAAATATCCCCTCAGTTCTCATTGTCGTGGGTGGGACCCTTGCTGCCTGCATGATTGCCTATCCTTTGTCCGATTTTTTAAGTGTGTTTAAAACTGCCATGAAAGTCTTTATGTTTAAAATTGAAAAGCCTGAAGATATTATTGGAAACCTGGTTGAAATTTCAAATAAGGCCAGAAAAGGAGGGCTGCTTTCCATAGAATCGGATATCCAGTCAACCCCGGACCCCTATCTGGCCCAGGCCCTTCAGATGACAGTGGACGGGGTCAAGACAGCAGATATTGCCGCCATCATGCAAAAAAAAATGTCCCTCACCAAAAAGGGACTGGACACTGGAGCTGATATCTTTTCCAGCATGGGGGCCTATGCTCCAGCCTTTGGGATGATCGGGACATTAATAGGGCTTGTTCAGATGCTTGCCAATCTGGATGACCCCTCATCCATCGGACCCAAGATGGCTGTTGCCATGATCACAACATTTTATGGGGCAGTTCTTGCCAATCTGTTTTTTATTCCCATGAGTGATAAACTCAGTGGAAGAAATGAAGAAGAGATTACAAATATGAATATTATTTTTGAAGGTATCCTCTCCATAAGGGAAGGAGAACACCCCAAACTACTGGAGGATAAACTCAAGGTCTACATGGCAGAAGGCAAAAAAGAAGAAAAAAAATAACAAATTAAAAAAGAGAATAACCAATGGCTGAAGAGACCGGAGCAGAAGCTGAAGAGGAGATGATCCTATCCTCTCCGCCCGAGGAGAAAAAGGAAGAGGGAGGGGGTGCGCCTGAGTGGATGGCCACCTTTGCTGACCTTGTAACCCTTTTAATGTGCTTTTTTGTCTTGCTTTTTGCCATGAGTACCACCCAGCAGGAAACTTACAAGGAATTGGTAAAGTCCCTGAAATCAGCCCTGGGTGCCCAGGCCGTACCAGAATCAGGTACCAGGGAAGGACTTACAATGCATGCGGTCCCTTCTGAAGAACCTTCTGAAAATCAGCAGATAGATGAACTGGGTGGGATGATCGAAAAAGAGATGGAGGAGATTGTCTCGGAAGTCAGGGAACTGGTATTATTCAATAAGCTTGGCGGGGAAGTCAGTGTTACCAAAAATGAGGATGGTGTTGTCATAACCATGTCAGACCTTCTTCTCTTTGCCGCAGGCGGGACCCAATTGTCTGACAAAGGTCTGGATATCTTGAAAAAGGTTGCCTCGGTCCTTTCCAAACTTGCCTATCATGTAAAGATAAAAGGGCATACGGACAGCTCTCCCATAGCTTCCACCTTTTATCCTTCAAATTGGGAATTGTCCAGTGCAAGGGCGTCCACCGTGGTCCGTCTTCTTGTACTTAACGGGGTTCCTCCCCAGTATATTTCCGCGGAAGGCTATGCCCATTATCATCCCATTGCCACAAATGATACTGCCCAGGGCAGGGCCAGGAACCGGCGGGTTGAGATTGTCTATGCCCGGGACAGCATTGCAAGACAGTTTGCAGATATGCAAACCCGCTAAATCCAGTTTATTCCAGGGTTTTTTCGGGGGTTTTTTCATGGTTGGCCGGGCTTTGCATCTTCCAGGGCAACTTCAAGCTCTGCCACCCCTATTTCCGGCATACCAAGGATGTCTGCTTCCTTTGAACTGACAATACCGTCCAGGTCAGCTCCAGGCTCATTTGTCTCCATTTTTATGCATACGTTATTTACAAGCCTTACGATCACCAGCAAAATATCTGATTGATTATATTCTTCGGAGTGGTGGTCCCTGGCAATGATCCGGTATTGTTCAGGCAGGTTCCATTTGGTTAAGAGGGAATACCCAAGGGAAGTGTGGAGGTTATTCAGGATTTTTTCAATGAGTTGGGGGGGTGGCTTGAAATCAATGGTTTTGGATTGAAGAATTTTTTCCAGGGCCGATAAAAGATATAATTTACCCATATCATGCAGAAGTCCTGCAATAAAAGCTCTGGGAATCAACTCCTGCATGGACAGGTATTTAGCTGTCCACAAAGATCCTGTGGCACAGGCTATGGAATGTTTCCACAATCGGTTTTGATGTGACCGGATCAGGGGATCAGCAGATTTGAAATTTTTCTGATGTATAAGTTTCATGAGAACATTTACCATTTCATTCTGCCCCAGTCTTATCACTGCGTCCTCAACGGTGTCTATACTTCCAAGTCCCCTGTAAAAAGGAGAGTTGGCTGTTTTGAGTACCTGGCTGGTCAAGGTGGGGTCATTCAGGATCAGCCTTGCCAATATTGTAAAGTCTGGATCTGTCTTCATGGCTTCTCCCTGAATTTTCATGGCCTGGGGGCTGAGGACGGGTAAGGATTCCTTTTTTTTGATCTGTTGTTTTATAATATCAATGATACTTGGTTTTTGAATCATTTTCAGGACACTCCTAACAATCTGTTAATTTCATGAATGGGCCTCGGGGGATATAGCCTGGGAATGCATCGGAAAGTCTCTTCCAAAGTTGTGATACCAGAAGAAACCTTGGACAGAGCATCTTCCATTAATGTAACCAGTCCCGTTGTTTCAATACTGATTTTTCTCAGTTCATAACTTGATTTGAACTCCAGTATGGCTGCTTTGATAAATTCATTGAGAACCAGCATTTCATAAACTGCAACTCTGCCTTTGTAGCCTGTGTGGTTACATACCGGGCATCCGGTCCCTTTTAAAAAATTGTATTTCCCCATATCTTCAGGGCCGTATTCCAGGAGTTTCAGGTCAGATGAGGTTGGTTTATAGGGTTGCTGGCAATGGGGACATACCCTTCGTAAAAGCCGCTGGGCCAGAACACAGGTCACAGTCGATGAAATCAGAAATGCTTCAACATCCATGTTCATTAATCGTATCAATCCGCTCACACTGTCTTCGGTATGAAATGAGGTTAATACCTTATGTCCGGTGAGAGCAGCATGGACTGCTACATTGGCAGAGTAGTTGTCCCTGATTTCTCCGATAACTATCACATCAGGGTCCTGGCGAACTATGTGGCGCAGGGTTTCTTCAAAGGTAAGATTGATATTTGGATCAATGGAACATTGGGAAATTCCTTCCACTACATATTCCACTGGATCTTCCGCCGTCACAATACTGGTCTGGGGGCTACTGATATCTGATACACAGGAGTAGAGGGTGGTTGTTTTACCAGAGCCTGTGGGGCCTGTGATAATCATGACCCCGCTTGGCACACTTAATACGTCTTTTTTGAAACGTTCCAGCATTTTGGGCTGCATCCCTATCTGGTCAATTTTTATGATTTGATCAATGCGGTTCAAAATTCTCAAAACAATTTTTTCACCAAAAACCGTAATAAAAATAGAGACTCGTAAATCAAAGGAGTTGCCCTTATGCTCAAAGGACATTCGCCCATCCTGGTGTCTTCTTTTTTCAGCGATATTGGCTTTGCTTAAAATTTTTATCCTGGAGGACACCATGCTTGCAGCATTAACAGGAAATGCCTTATAGGGTACAAGGATTCCATCTATCCTGTATCGAACCTGCAGCCTTTCTTCAAAGGGCTCAATGTGAATATCACTGGCACCCTGGTCAATGGCATTTCCGATAATTGATTCCACAATACCGATGGCTGTATTTTCATCCACAACTGCTTTGAACCTGGCACCGGAACTCAGCTTTTCTAATTTTTTTTCAATCATGTTCTGGGCGGCAATGCCCATGATATAATTTTTGCCAAATAGTTGTCTGGCACCCTGGATATCTGTTTTGGAGAAAGGGTCTGCAAAGGCAATCAAGGTTTTACCCTTTACCTTTCTTATGGGAAGGAAATGATTGGCCATGCACCATTTGATGGGAGTGTTTTCAATGACTTTGCTGTCAACATCTTCAATGGACAGATCAATAAAAGGAAATCCAAGTTGAACGGACAGGGCCTCAATGAAAGCGCTTTCAGTCATGAACTGATTCTCAAGAAGAATTTGTCCGATCCGTTTGTTTCCTTCGGTTTTCTGTATACTCAGGGCTGCATTGAGTTTTTCCCGGGACAGGTACCCGAATTCAACCATGAGATCACCGATTCGAAGGGAAAGGTGATTGGCCCGCAATACCTCTTTGACCCGGTTTTCATCAATATATTTCAGGTCTTTGAGGGTGTCGATCAAGGTTTTATTCATTGAAAGTTTAGATTTTACCCGCAAGGCATACTGGGCTTTTTCCTTGGTCAGCAATCCTTCTTTCAGCAACAGGGAAACAATTTCACCCAGTTCTGTTTCTGGTTCATTCATAATTGTCACTCCTGGTATCTGTTTTTTCTAGTATAATTTTTTGTGTAAGGTCCGGTTTTTGGAGTTCCCTGGCAACAATCTGTCGGAGATCTGGATGGGGAACGTCTTTTTTCATACCCCGGCATGAACCTGCCATGGCATTCCAGTTTTCAGGATTTTTCAGAATGGTTTTGATAAAGGGCCACGCCCTGCACATACGGGGTTTAACCGGGTGGATCGTACATTGTTTTTCTTGATGGAAAAAAATGCAATACCCATCTTTTCCAATGGTTAGTACCAACCTTGATCCGGAATGATCACAATAATCAGAATCCATAGCGTTTTTCCATGGCTTTCTGCATGGTTAAAGGGTCTACGTATTGCAGATCCCCACCCATGGGAATACCTGATGCAATCCGTGTGATGGTAATTTTTTTTGATATAAGCTGGTTTAGAATATAGGCTGCAGTGGCCTCGCCTTCTACATTGGTTTTTGTGGCAAGAATAATCTCTGTTACCTTTTGTGGGTCAGCTCGGTTAAATAATTCTTTCAACCTGATATCATTGGGGCCTATACCGTCAATGGGAGAAAGGGCGCCTCCCAGGATGTGATAGACTCCTGAAAATATATTGGCCTTTTCAATGGCTGCCATGTCTGTGGGATTTTCAACCACACAGATCAAAGAATTATCCCTTGCCGGATCCATGCATATCCGGCAAAGGGAGCTGTCACTCAGGGCAAAACAGGATGAACAGAGCCTGACACTGCTTTTAAGCTCAATAATATCACCTGCAAGGGCAGCGGCCTCATGATCCGGTGCATGGAGTATATGAAGCGCCAGTCTCTCAGCTGTTTTTTTCCCAATACCCGGAAGGGTGGATAAAGAGTTTATCAGTTTTAAAATAGACTTTGGATAATGATTCACTGATGTCTACATGCCTGGAATATTTAATCCGCCGGTGAGTTTGCCCATTTCAGAAGAGATCATTTCCTGGGATTTATTCAGGGCATCATTTACAGCGGCCATAATAAGATCCTGCAGCATTTCAACATCTTCCGGGTCAACAACTTCTTTTTCAAGTACAATGGATTCTATTTTCTGGCCGCCATTGGCAATAACTTTTACCATGCCGCCGCCTGCAGTTGCTTCCACTGTTTTTGTTGCCAGTTCCTGCTGGGTTTTCAACATTTTCTGTTGAAGCTTCTGTGCCTGTTTCATCATTGTATTCATATTTTTCATATTCATACACTCCTGTTTGATTATCTGTTTTTATTTAATTAGATCTATGTATCAAATAGTTGATATATTCCTGTCAGTTGATGATTTCACCATTAAAGATCTGCTGAGCATCAAGAACCAGCGGGTGGTTCATTGCTGCATTTCTTGCTGTCTGTTTGGCCCTTAAATTGGCATTTTGCCTGTCTGCTGTGTCAGAGATCTGAGTATCTGCCAGAATTGAAATTTCAAGCTTTTTCCCTAAAAAGTTTCTGCAAAGAGTTTGTAACTCCTGTTTTTTCCCCGCAAGCCTTGTTTTTTCAAATGCAGAACAGTCCTGCAATTTTATGTGAATACTATTCATGCCTGTGTCATGGACCCGGCCTTTTGAGAGCAGGGCAAAAATAGACGGAAGTTTATTTTCAATCCTGGACAAAAAAATCGGCCAGGTTCTGGGTTCTGCTTCTGTCTGGACTTTATGGGGCTGGATTTTTTTTGCTGGTTGCGCCTGGATGGAAGGAGGCATCTCTTCCATTACGTGATTTTTCATGGGCCCTGGGGGGACAGGTTCTGTCAGGGTCGGTTCAGCCACCAGGGGGACAGCTTGTTTTGATTGCTTTAATATCGGCTCTGGTAATGCCGGTCTGCCTGGTTTTGTAAATATTGGTTCTGCTGATACCGGTTCTAGCAGTTTAGAATCAATCTGCTGGGCCAGAAGATCCAGTTTATTGATAATTTTATCTATCTGCGCTCCCGGGTTGATCTGTATCAGTTTGAGCAAAACCATTTCAACTGCAGTTTTTGTATGGGAAGAAAATTTTACCAGGGATTCTTCATCTAAAAGTATCTGGAGCAAAATTCCCAGGTAGTTGGGCGTTAATTCAGAAACTGCCTGGGCCAGTTTTTTTTTTTCAAGGTCAATGAGATTGATTGAAGGGCTTTCCTGGCCGCAGAGTTTGATTACATTTAGATTCCGAAAGTGAAGAATAATATCAGAGAAAAATTTTTTTAAATCAAGTCCGGAGTCATTAACAGCCTCAACAATTCCTATAAGTGCTGCCCCATCTTTTTGAAATACGGCAGATGAAATATCATGCATTACTTTCCTGTCAAGCACCCCAAGATTTTCCATTACCTTTTCATGGTCAATTTTTTTTCCGGGAAAAGCAGATAAAATTCTGTCCAGTAAACTCAGGGAATCCCTGATAGATCCATCTGCTTCCAAAGCAATTAGATCAAGGCTTTGTTTTTCTATTGTGAAGCCTTCTTTTTTACAAAGCATTTCAAGATGGCCGGCAATTTGTTCCAGGGGGATTCTGCCAAGGTCATGGCGCTGACACCTGGAAAGAATGGTTGCAGGTATTTTGTGTACTTCAGTGGTGGCAAAAATGAATATAACATGTTCAGGGGGCTCTTCCAGGGTCTTTAGCAGGGCGTTAAATGCAGCAGTGGACAACATGTGGACTTCATCAATAATATAAATCTTATGGGAAGCGATAGCCGGCATATAGGCCACATTTTCCCGAAGGTCCCTGATCTGGTCTACACTGTTATTGGATGCACCATCAATTTCAAAGACATCTGAACAATGTCCCTGGATTATATCTTTACAGATTTTACAGGAGTTACATGGATCTGGAGTGGGGCCTCTGCTGCAGTTCATGGCTTTCGCCATAATTCTGGCAATGGTTGTTTTCCCTGTACCCCTGGGCCCGGTAAATAAAATTGCATGGGCAACACGGTCAGCAGTGATTGCATTTGCAAGGGTGGTTGTTACGTGGGACTGGCCGACAACTTCACCAAATGTACTGGGCCTATATTTCAGTGCTAATACTTGATATGACATGGAATCCGGTAATTGCTGTGTGGCGGAGAGGGAGGGATTCGAACCCTCGGTACCCTGTTAGGATACACACGCTTTCCAGGCGTGCACCTTCAGCCGCTCGGTCACCTCTCCGCAGTCAATTAATTCAAGGCAAAATAGTATCTTTTTCCTTCTATGTCAAGGTTTAAACATGTCAGTATATTCATTTGTCGGGTTATTGTCTGAATCATAAATATATAAGGGGGGAAGAACTGCGCATGATCCATGGTTATTTTTGATGACTGAAATCAGTAATAGTTTTGCATTGTTTTTTTTCTTAGTATGGACAAACCGGGTCCAGTCCAAATGAAAATCATGGGAATCCATGGCCAGGATAAGATCGGACAACCTGTCTGCGGGAAATATTAAAAGGGCTTTTCCCCCGGATTTCAGGAGTTTGTAGGAACTTGAAAAAAACTGGGTAAGATCCAGTTTGATTTCATGCCGGGCCAGGGCTTTCTGGGTATCAGGGTTGAGGCGCCCTGAGCCTTTTTTTTTATAGGGGGGGTTGGAAATGATCAAATCGGCTTGACCCTGGGTGTGGGAGGATGTTATGGCCCTGATATCTTTATTCAATATCCTGATGCGGTTGGACATTTTATTTTCAGTAACATTTTTTATGGCAACTTCAGCCAGTCGGGCCTGGATTTCAACCCCAAATATCTGAACATCTCTGTAACGAAAACCCAGAATCAGAGAGATGATGCCGCAGCCGCAGCCAATATCAATAATTTTACAGCCAGGAAAAGGGGAAATGTGTGAGGCAAGGATGACAGGATCCATGGAATAGCGGTATCCTGTTTCTGGTTGGTAGATTTTTATTTGATCTTCAAAAAAAGTCTCAACTGTGTATTTTGCCAATTTTGAACCGAATTTTTTTTATAAGAGTTTTGCCTAAATTTTTGTTGATGTTTGAAATCATCTCTTTTTCAAGGAATTTCAGCTGGTGAATCCAGGCAGAACTTGAAACATTCACGGTGAGGTATCCATCTTTAAAGGCATCTGGCTTTGCATTCATGGCAATGGGCCTGCCCACTGCCGCATCCCATATGTCCCAGATCTGTGTCATGTCCGTATCCCTGGCAGGTCTGTATTTGCCCAGGGCTGAATTTAAAATATCACTGATATGAATCAGGTTGCTGTTTTTTTCTTTTCTCTTCAAAATAATCCTGTTGCAAAATGTTTCTTTTTATTAGAACCTATACCATAGTCACACTAGTGAATATAGTAAAATTATTATTCCGGCAGATGTTTTCACTAGGTTACCAGGTGGTTAACTGGCAAATAAATATTGCCTTTTGGTCTTGATAATTATAAATATGATCCTATTTTACCTTCAACTGGGTTTGAAGGAATTTACATAAAATTTATCATGGATACTTATTTACAGGGATTGATTTATGAATTGGGATTGGGAAAAGCTGAGGGATAACCAGCAAAAGTATGAGAAAAAACAGAGCAGCGGTGGTCCTGGAATGCCTAAACCGCCTCAAATGGATGAAGTCCTGGACAAATTTAAAGGTTTTAAATTGCCTGGAATTTTATTTATAGGGTTACTTTTTTTGATCCTGTATTTCGGGTCTTCGACCTTTTTTACAGTGGATCGTAATGAGGTCGGAGTGATTCAGAGGTTTGGAAAATATAATCGTATTGCCCAGCCTGGTTTGAATTTCAAGCTGCCTTCAGGTGTTGAAAAGGTTACCAAGGTGAATGTCAAGACACCTGATACCGAGGAGTTTGGTTTTTCTACCTTTAATACAAGTACTAAATATCGTACCTCTGCAAATACACCCCGTCAGGAATCTTCCCTCATGCTTACAGGGGATTTGAATGTTGCAGTGATTCCCTGGATTGTCCAGTACAGAAGGTCGGACCCCAGGGCATTTCTTTTTAATGTAAAAGATGTAAAGTCTCTGCTCCGGCATATGTCCGAGTCGACCATGAGAACCGTGGTGGGTGACAGGAGTATCAATGAGGTCATTTCAGGTCGTGCGGAGATTGCTTTGGCAGCCAAGGAGATGCTTCAGAAAGAAATGGACAGTGTCCAGGCTGGTATCAGTATTGTTACCATAGAGATGAAAAAGACCAATGTTCCTGAACCGGTACAGGCTTCGTTCAATGAAGTCAACCAGGCCATTCAGGAAAAAGAACAGACCATATACAAGGCCAGGGAGGAATATAACAAGGCGGTTCCCCTTGCAAGGGGTGAGGCAAAACGTCTCATCCTGGACGCAGAAGGGTATGCCATTGATCGTGTCAACCGTGCCCAGGGCGATGCAACCAAGTTTAAGGCCGTGTACGAGGCCTATGCCCTGGCAGAGGATGTGACTAAAAAACGGATGTATCTTGAAACTATGCTGGAAGTCTTTCCAAAGCTTGGTTCAAAATATATAATTGATTCTGATCAGAAAAATATTTTGCCGTTTTTAAATATGGGCGGCAATGGAATGTCCCCGGATAAATTCCTTCAAAAAGGTGAGTAAATATGAATAATAATATAAAAATAGCAGTTGTGGCTGTCGTGGCTGTTGTGGCGGTGCTTGTCTTTAGCTCAGCCTATGTAGTGGATGAAACCGAGCAGGTTGTGATCACTCAGTTTGGAAGGATTGTTGGGGAGCCTGTCAAAGAACCCGGGTTGAACTTTAAGGTGCCCTTTATTCAGGTGTCCAATTATTTTCCGAAAAATCTTCTGGAATGGGATGGTGATCCGGGCCAGGTTCCCACAAAGGATAAAACCTATATCTGGGTTGATACCATTGCCCGGTGGAAAATTTCTGATCCCATTACCTACTTCCAGACGGTTAAGGATGAATTTTCAGCCTTAAAACGGCTGGATGACATTATTGACCCGGCCATGAGGAATTTGATCACCTCATATCCTCTTGTTGAAAGTGTGCGGAATACAGACCGGGCCATGGATACCTTTGAGGCCATTGACAGTGATACGGATAAAAAGAGTCATATCCAGTATCGGGTCGACCTGGGCCGGGATGAAATTACCAGGCGCATTGTAGTCCAGTCAAGGGATAAGCTTAAGGAATTCGGAATTGAACTGGTGGACGTGAAAATAAAGAGGATCAATTATATCGATAGTGTCCGGAATTCTGTTTATAAACGGATGATCGCAGAAAGAAACCAGATTGCAGAAAAGTTTCGTGCAGAAGGCAAGGGGGAGGCCAGTAATATAAGGGGTGAAAAGGAAAAAGAACTTCAGGTAATAAAATCAGAGGCATATAAGACTGCCCAGGAGACAAAGGGTAAGGCCGATGCCCAGGCCATCCAGATTTATGCAGATGCCTATGGCGCAGATCCTGAATTCTATGCATTTCAGAAAACAATGGAAATGTACAAAAAGACACTTGCAAAGGATAGCACACTGATCCTTTCTACGGATTCAGAGTTGATGAAGTATATGAAAGGGCTTCCCAATTAAAAAAAGGTGCCGTATTGAGTTGAAAGATTACAACTTAATACGGCACCAATATTATAGAATGGTATTATAGCATGATCTATCAGCTATTTTTTCTTTCTCTGGTGTCTTGTTTTAGCAAGGAGTTTTCTGTGTTTATGCTTACGCATTTTTTTCCTTCTCTTTTTAATAACACTACCCAAAAAAATCACCTCCTTTGATATTATTTTATATATAATAGTTCATAATTAGCTAATCAGAAACTATAGCATAATATTTTGGCAAATGTCCAATTCTTTATTTTAACAGGTTTTTATTAACAGGTTTTTATTTTAACAGGCATGGAAAATCCTACCCGGGAATATAGAAATTTCAATAGAAAAGAACTTGAAAAGGTTGACAGGGCAGTTTTGCGGGCTGAGGAACTGGTGAATAATTTTTTTAAAATGTCTTCAGGGCAATGGTTAAAAAATAGATATGATATAAAAACTGCCAAGGATTTAGCCATCCATGAGAGGATTTCAGGTCCCTTTGCCCAGGTTATAAAATATGAAGGGCGAAAAAAAGAGGTGCCTCTGGGATCTTCTTCTTTCAGTCTGTATAATGTATGTCTCCAGGATCCTGCAATCCTTTTAAAGGTAAAGGAGAATAAAGACCTTCTGCTGGAGCCTTTTCTTCTCTATATCCTTACCCACGAGCTGGTGCATGTTGTACGGTTTTCAAAATTTGCCCACCGCTATGAAAATGTCGGCGAAACAGATCTTGCCATGGCAGAGGAGAGAAAAGTTCATAATTTAACCTACTCAATTTTACACATGATATCCATCCCGGGACTTTCGGATGTATTTGATTTTTATAGGGAATGGCATAATTTTAAGGGCAGAGGGATAATAGGCAAAAAAAATGGATAACCTGTCTTGACAAGGATAAAAGACTTGTTATTTTATCTTTGTTTTTCAGGCGGCAATAAAGAAAATGGAGAATTGGAAAATGCCAGTTTATGAGTATGAATGTGTGGATTGCGGCCGAATAGAGGAAGCATTCCAGAAGATTTCGGAATCACCCCTTGAGGTTTGTCCCCAATGTAAGGGGCATCTTAAAAAACTTATTTCCCATAGTACGTTCCATTTAAAAGGATCTGGATGGTATGTTACTGACTATGGCGGGAAAAAAACCGGCAGCAGCACCAAAGAAAAATCAACAAGTAAATCAGCGGATGCAACTTCTGGAAAATCTAGTACTACTTCTGACAAAGCTAGTGACTCCATTAAATAGAAGTTAATTATAGCATTAAAATTATAGACCAAACAATACCAAAAGGAGAAATGTATCATGAGTTTAAGGCCTCTAAGTGACAGAATTCTGGTTGAACGCGTTGAAGAAGATGCGAAAACCAAAGGCGGTATTATCATCCCGGACACAGCAAAAGAAAAACCAGCTGAAGGGAAAGTCGTTGCAACTGGGAACGGACGTCTGGGGGAAGACGGAAAACTTCTTCCCATGGATGTAAAAGTAGGTGATCGTGTTCTTTTCAGCAAATATGGCGGAACCGATGTCAAAATTGATGGTATTGATTACCTGATCATGCGTCAGGATGATGTTCTGGGTGTAGTTGAATAATTAAACGGTATAGGAATTTGCATTTAGCCGTTAGCCATTAGGGTTTTAGCTAACAGGCAACAGCTAATGGTTAAACGCTCGCGCAATAGCGCGGTAAATTTAAGAAAAAAATGGAGAATACGTAAGATGGCTAAAGAGATTAAATACGATTCCAAGGCTCGTGAAGCAATGCTTCGGGGTGTTCAGGCCCTGGCAGATGCAGTAGTTGTTACCCTTGGACCCAAAGGCAGAAACGTTGTTATTGAAAAATCCTGGGGTTCCCCCAATGTAACAAAAGACGGTGTGACTGTTGCCAAAGAGATCGACCTTGAAGATAAATTTGAAAACATGGGCGCCCAGATGGTAAAAGAGGTTTCCTCCAAGACATCTGATATGGCTGGTGACGGTACAACCACTGCCACAGTTCTTGCCAGATCAATTTATGAAGAAGGCCAGAAACTGGTAGTTGCCGGCAACAATCCCATGGGTATTAAAAGAGGTATTGACAAAGCAGTTGCCAAAATAGTTGAAAACCTTGAAAAACTTGCAAAACCCACCAAGGACCAGAACGAGATTGCCCAGGTTGGTACTATTTCCGCTAATAATGACGAGACCATTGGAAATATCATTGCCGAAGCCATGGACAAGGTTGGCAAAGAAGGTGTTATCACAGTTGAAGAAGCCAAATCCATGGACACCACCCTTGACGTTGTTGAAGGTATGCAGTTTGATCGTGGATATCTTTCTCCTTACTTTGCAACAGACATGGAAAAAATGGTGGCTGCCCTTGAGAACCCCTTTGTCCTGATCTGCGACAAAAAAATATCTTCCATGAAAGACCTGCTTCCTGTTTTGGAAGAGATCGCAAAAACAGGAAAACCTCTTGTGATCATTGCAGAAGATGTTGAAGGAGAAGCCCTGGCTACTCTGGTTGTCAACAAGCTGCGTGGTACACTGAATGTTGCTGCTGTCAAGGCCCCTGGTTTTGGTGACAGAAGAAAAGCCATGCTGGAAGACATCGCCATCCTCACCGGTGGCCAGGTTGTTTCCGAGGATGTTGGAATCAAACTTGAAAATGTTAGTGTCCAGGATCTTGGCCAGGCTAAATCCATTACAATTGATAAAGACAATACAACCATTGTTGATGGTGCAGGATCAAGAGAAGCCCTTGAAGGCCGTGTAAAAATGATCCGTGCCCAGAGCGAGGAAACTTCTTCTGATTATGACAAGGAAAAACTCCAGGAAAGGCTTGCCAAGCTTGTAGGTGGTGTTGCAGTTATCAATGTCGGTGCTGCCACTGAAACCGAGATGAAAGAAAAGAAAGCAAGAGTTGAAGATGCATTGAACGCAACCCGTGCTGCCGTTGAAGAAGGTATTGTTGCAGGTGGTGGTGTTGCCCTTGTCAGAAGTATAGCAGTTCTTGAAGAACTGGATGTAACAGGTGAAGAAAAACTGGGTGTTGAAGTTATTGCAAGGGCCATTGAAGAGCCTTTGCGTAAAATTGCTGACAATGCCGGTGTTGAAGGTGCTGTTGTTATTAACAAGGTTATGGAAGGTAAAGGTTCATTTGGCTATAATGCCAGAACAGATGTCTATGAAGACCTCATAGAGGCTGGTGTTATGGATCCCAAGAAAGTAGTTCGTTTCGCGCTTCAGAATGCAGCCAGTGTGGCTTCTGTCATGCTGACCACCGAAGCCATGATCGCTGAAAAGCCCGAAGAAAATGCCGGCGGCGGAATGCCTGGTGGCATGCCCGGCGGAGGAATGCCCGGAGGAATGGGCGGAATGGGCGGAATGATGTAATTTGATGTAAAATCATTATTACATTTTATAATTACATGGAAAAAGCTCCTTTGCCAGCGGTAAAGGGGCTTTTTTTTGTATGATTTTCATCTTGACAGCAATAGCTGGCTCATATACGTAGATTTATTAAAATTTATTTGCTATGGTACCCTCTGGGTAAGAAATTAGGGTGAAAATCAAGGATGGGAATAAATTTTTAAGAGGGGTTTTATGACCACGGAATCTATTGGGTTGCTTAACATGTTGATTGATGCAGGGCCTGTCGTAAAATTTATCATGCTCTTGCTTTTGTTTTTTTCCATTATATCCTGGGCAATCATGTTTATTAAATTCAGGTATATCAGAAAAGCGTATAAGGAATCAGCCGATTTTACGGATATATTCTGGCAATGCAGAACCCTGGCCGATGCTTTTACAAAGGCCAAATCATTAAGATCCAGCCCCATGGCCAGGATTTTTATCACAGCGTACATGGAGATGGCCCGGTCTGACAATAAAGATGGTAAGCGGGTTTTAAAGACTGATGCTTCCTATTTCCAGGCAATGGGCAGTGTTAAAAGAGTATTAAGACGTTCCATTAATGTGGAGATCAGGCGTTTATCCCAGTTGGTTCCCTTTCTGGCCACTGCAGGAAATACAGCCCCTTTTATTGGGCTTTTTGGTACGGTATGGGGAATTATGAGTACCTTCCAGGGAATTGGAATGAGTGGTTCTGCAAGCCTTGCTGTGGTTGCTCCGGGTATTTCAGAGGCCCTTGTTGCAACTGCTGCAGGCCTTGCCGTGGCAATTCCTTCGGTTATTGGCTATAATTATTTCATAGATCGGATACGGGTGCTGGATTCAGAGCTTCAAAGTTTTTCTTCAGACCTTTTAAACATCATTGAAAAAGATGTTCAAAAATTGATGGAGGTGTAATGCAACTGGGATCTGGTAATGATCAATTAATGTCTGAGATAAATGTGACACCATTTGTGGATGTAATGCTGGTATTGTTGATAATTTTCATGGTTACAGCCCCCATGATGGTGCAGGGTGTTGATGTAGATTTACCAACGGCAGCATCTGATTCCCTGTCATCCGATGAAGAACATCTGATTATATCCATTGATAATGATCTAAAGGTATATATTAATGATCTGGAAGTCAGCGTAACATTTCTGACCCAGAAACTGGATGCAGTTCTGGAAAATCTTGATAGGAAAAGCGTATATCTTAAGGCGGATAAAAGGGTGCCCTATGGGGTTGTTGTCAATGTGATCTCAAAAATAAAAAAGGCAGGAATTGATAATCTGGGAATGATCACGCTTCCTGAAGATGAAGAAGCCTCCTGATCTCCCGGCATGGTTATTGGATCTCAATTGAAAAATAAAAATTATTTTTTCTCCGGCAGCGCAAACCATTCCAGGAAAAATTTTATTGTTTTCTGTTTTATATCTTTGTTCGTGCATGTCTTGTTCTTTATAGGTTTTTTAGGCCTGCAAACTCTTGAGTTGTCAAAACCTTTGCCCCGGGTGGTTCAAGTTGATCTGGTTTCCTTTGTTCCTGGCCCTGCCAGTGGCCAGGGTGATGTCTCTCCCTCCCCAGACCCCATGCCTGAACCAGAGAGCGTTTTTACCCCGGAACCTGCTGAAATTCCCCTGGATACGGATAAGGTTCCAATGCCTGAACCAATGCCTGAACCGGAAAAAACAGTTCCAGAACCTGTTGCCAGGCTTAAACCAGATATCAGCCTAAAGGCAAAACCGAAAAACTTAAAAGAACTGATGGCAGCCCAGAAAGAAAAAGAAAAAATAGAAAAAGAAAAGAAAACAGCTACAAAAAAACCTGCCAGAAAATTAAAGGCCAAGGTTAACCCGGAAGCAGCCTTGAAAAAAGCCAGGGAAAAAATGGAAAAAAAAATTGAAGAAGAAAACCGGAAACAGATTTCCGAAGCATTGAAAAGAATGCAATCAGCCATTAAGAAAAAGCAGGAGGCAGATGCCAGATCAGTCCAGGAAAATTCCAGGGATGATGGGCTGGGTCCGGGTGCAGGAACGGGTACGGGAATGGGAAAACAGGGGTATGACCCCATTGATTTGTATAAAATGAAGATACAATTTGCCATTGAACAAAACTGGGTGTTCAATGATATGCTGGCAAAAATGGATCAGAATCTTGAAGTAAGGATTTTGATTAAAATCTTAAAAAGTGGTGAGATAAGGGATACTACCTATGAGACAAGATCTGGTAACCGTTATCTTGATGAATCTGCCAAAAAAGCGATCAAAAAAGCCAATCCCCTTCCAGAACTGCCCAAGGGGATGAAATCTTATGATGTGGTTGTGATTTTTACACCAAAGGGATTAAAATAAAATGAATCAGTTCAGGTTGGGTAACTTGTGTGGAGGGCATCCGGGAGCAGGAGAAAAATATCAGGGGTTGGAATCCTGGATATTCACTGTCTGCTGGATAGTGATTGTTTTGTTTTTTTTAACCATTCCGGTCCAGGCAAAAGAGTATGATTATATTAATATCAGCAATCCCTATTTAAATAAGACTCCCGTTGCAGTAACAGAGTTCAAGGCTTTTGGCGGTCACCAGACCGAGGTCGATGCCGGGACCCGTGCCATGCAGATTTTAAAAAACAGCCTGAATTTTACTGGATATCTCAAGGTGATAAATTCTGCTGCATATCTTTCAAATCCTGCTCAAACAGGAATACAGCTTGGGCAGATCAATTTCAAGGATTGGACTGGAATAGGTGCAGATCTTCTTGTCACAGGCGGGATAGAGGAAAGCCAGGGTCAGGTAAAGCTGAAACTTCGTTTGTTTGATACCTTTAACTCAAAGCTTCTGGTCGGGAAGATTTATACTGGTGCAGATTCGCAAATTCGGAAGATGATACATATGTTCTGTAGTGAAATTTCCCATAAACTCACAGGCAACTGGGGAGTATTTAACAGTAAAATTTCTTTTGTTTCAACTGTAAAGGGAAATAAGGAAATTTTCACCTGTGATTTTGACGGCCACAATCCAAAGCAGTTGACCCATCATAAAAGCATATCTCTTTCACCTGCCTGGTCTTCTGATGGACAATGGATTGCCTATGTGTCCTATGCCGGGGGGAAACCAGACATTTATATCAAGAACCTGAAGAAAAAACCTGGGTTTATTATCAATAATAAAGGGTTAAATATTTCTCCGGACTGGATGCCGGGAAAAGATATCCTTGCAGCGACACTAAGTTTTTCCGGTAACCAGGAAATATATTTGTTGACCAAAAAGGGAGAAATTATTAAAAGAATAACCAGGGGTTGGGGAGTTAATGTTTCTCCAAAGTTTTCACCAGATGGAAAGAAGCTTGCATTTACATCCAACAGGGGGGGGAATCCCCAGATATATGTAAAGAATCTGGAAACTGGTGATGTGAAAAGGATTACATTTGAGGGCCGGTATAATACTTCGCCGGCATGGTCACCGGACGGAAAAAAAATGGCCTATGTGGGTATTGAGAAAAATAAAATTAATATATTTGTCACCAGCCTGGATTCAGGCACTGGAACATCAATTCAGCTGACAATGCATACAGGTGACAATGAAGAGCCTTCCTGGTCACCTGATGGCAGTTTGATTGTTTTTACATCAAACAGGGAAGGCAAAACCCCAAGGCTGTTTGTGATGACAGCAGCAGGTACGGACCAGAGACGTCTTTTAATCTTAAAGGGCAAACAGAGCCAGCCCTCCTGGTCCGGCTCAACCAGTTCTGAAAATATATGATGCATATTTACATACAATTTACATACTAATTATATACTAAAGGAGGTAACATGAACAAAAAATTGTGGATGAATCTTATGGCGGCTGTGCTTGTGGCAGGACTTTTTATGACTGTTTCCTGTGCAAAAAAAACAATTGTGTCTGAACCAACCACCATAGAAGACCAGGTAAAAGCGGAAGCCGAAGCCAAAGCCAAGGCTGAGGCCGAAGCCAGGGCAGAGGAAGCAAGGATTAAAGCCCAGGAGCTCCAGGACCAGATGGCCAATGAACAGGCTTTGAAACAAGCAAAAATTGCTGCTGCCAAAAATCGGTTTATCAATCAGAATATCCATTTTGATTTTGACAGTTCAGAATTAAGTTCCATGGCCAAGACCCTGTTAAAAGAAAAAGCAGAATGGATGTCTGACAACCCTGGAATCCACGTGACCATCCAGGGCCATTGTGATGAGCGTGGAACAACTGATTATAACCTTGGCCTGGGTGAGCGACGTGCCATGGCAGCAAAAAATTACCTTTCAAACCTGGGGATCTCAAATTCCAGGTTAACCACCATTAGTTTTGGTGAGGAAAAACCCCTTGATGCAGGAAGCAGTGAAGAGGCATATAGAAAAAACAGGCGTGCGCAATTTGTTCTGGAGTAATTGGAGTCTGGTGATGAAAAATTTTATTTTTTTTGTTTGTATCGGAGGAATTATCCTGATTTCAGGGTGTGTCACACCGGAACAATACCAATTGCTGGAAACCAGAATAAATACTCTGGAGATGGAGAACAGCCAACAGGCCTCTGCCCGGGAAGAAAGATCTGCCAGGTATTCCAAGGTGCAGGCGGACCTGGAAAATTTTCAAGGGAAATTAGAAGAAACAACCAGGGCAACCAGGGAAAATTATGCAGAAATAAAATATGAGATTCAGCAGATCCAGGAAAAATTTCAACAAATGGAAAGTCAGATCGAAGTCATAAATCATAATTTCGGGGTAAATAGCCAGACCCGGCAGGACGATTTGGGAAAAAGACTGGATCGAATGGATAATGCAATTTCCAGGAACTATGAAAAAGTTATCAACCTTGAAAAATATATGGGGTTTGAGCCCAGTGAGACTGTACAGGCAGAACCAGGTATTGACAAACCCATACCTGGGCCTGAAAAGAGTTCTGAGCAGGAATTATATGACCTTGCAAAAAAATTGTTCGATGACGGCGACAAGGAAAGTGCCAGGATTCAGTTTGAGAATTTTATTAATAAATATCCTGATTCAAAAAATGCTGACAATGCAAGATTCTGGATTGCGGATAGCTATTATACTGAAAAATGGTATGAAAAAGCTATTCTGGAATATCAGAAAGTGCTGGAGACGTATCCAGACTCCAATAAAACAGCTGCAGCCAGACTAAAGCAGGGGTATTCCTTTGCCGAACTGGGTGAAAAAGCAAATGCAAGACTGATTTTAAAGGAGCTTATAAAACGGCATCCTGATTCCGATGAAGCAAGGTATGCCAGTAAAAAATTGAAAACCCTGAATTGATTTTATGATTAAGGTTCTTGGAATTGATCCTGGTCTGGCCGGAACAGGTATCGGAGTTGTACAGGGCCACAACCGGGATATTATCGGGTATTCCTTTGGCAGTATTGCAACAGATCCAAAAGATTCTACCCCCTCCAGACTTAATATCATTTATTCGAAAATTATGGATTTTTTAAGGGATCAAGAGCCTGATTTTGTTATGATTGAAGATATTTATTCCCTTGAGAAATACCCTGGATCAGGTATTATGCTTGGAAAAGTATCAGGGGTTTTATTGCTGGCTGCTTTCAGAGCTGGAGTCAGTGTTGAAGAAATTCCAGTCCGTGAAGTGAAGAAAGTAATATCCGGAAACGGGAGTGCCGATAAATTCCAGGTTGAACGATCTGTTCGGAATATTTTGAATCATCCTGATAGAATTCGTCCATTTCATGCTTCAGACGCCCTGGGCCTTGCATTAACAGGGTATTACAGGCATAGAAAAACATTATGACTAA
This sequence comes from Desulfobacteraceae bacterium 4572_89, assembly GCA_002085465.1. The sequence continues at coordinate 23,035 of NBML01000006.1, forward strand.
AAGGGCATTATGATCGGATATCTTGAAGGACGTATCATTAATTATGAAGCTGACGGCATTCTATTGAAGGTCGGTAGTATTGGATACGAGATCCTGTTGAACCCAATAACCCTTGAATATATAAGATCTGAATCCTCAGAGGATGGAATAGTCTCCCTTTATATTTATTACCATGTGACAGAAAGACAGCCAAAACCAACCTTGATCGGGTTTTCTACTCCAGAGGACAAGGAGTTTTTTCAATTGTTTATTTCCGTTGCAGCAGTGGGACCCATGAAGGCTGTAAAAGCATTGACCAAGCCTGTGGGAGAGGTTGCCAGGGCCATTGACGGGAAAGATGTTTCTTTTCTTTCCCAATTATCCGGCATTGGGAAAAGAACTGCCGAAAAAATCATTGCAACTCTCCATGGGAAGGTAGCAGCCTTTGTGGATATGCAAATTGAAGCATCCGCAGATGACCAGATTTCCCCCAGTCAGGATATAAGAGAAATTTCCCTTCAGGTTGAAGATGTACTGGTTGATCAGCTGGGGCATTCTGCACAATCTGCAAGGCGAATGATAAAAGAAGCTTTTCATCGTAATCCAGCCATTGAAACTCCGGAAGAATTATTTGATGAAATTTACCAGGAGGTCCGGTAAACGTGGACAATGATATACTTTCCTTTTCATCGGATTCTTCTGACAGAAAAGGAGTGGTAACCCCCCGGAAAACAATAGAGGACCAGATGTCAGATATTGTATCCCTCCGCCCTGAGTGCTTTAAAGATTATGTGGGCCAGAAGGATACCATCGAAACCCTGAAAATAGCAATTCAGGCTGCAAAAATGAGAAATGAGTCCCTGGACCATATCTTGCTGCATGGGCCGCCAGGCCTGGGGAAAACCACTGTGGCACACATCATTGCCAATGAAATGGGAAAGGAATTAACAGTTACCTCCGGACCAACCCTGGAAAAAGGCGGAGATCTTGTGGGTATACTGACAAACCTGGGTGAGGGGGATATTCTGTTTGTTGATGAGATCCACAGAATTCCAAAAATAGTTGAAGAATTCCTATATCCTGCCATGGAGGATTTTGCAGTGGATTTTGTGTTTGACAAGGGAATTCATGCCAGAAGCCATCGATACAGGCTCAAGCGGTTTGTCCTTGTGGGGGCCACCACAAGAGTGGGGCTTTTGTCTGCACCGTTAAGGGACAGGTTTGGCCTGTTTCGTACACTTGATTTTTATTCCATTGAAGATTTGATAATAATAATTAAACGGTCGGCATCAATTTTACAGACCCATATTTCAGAAAAAGGGGCTTTGGAACTTGCCAGGCGGTCCAGGGGAACTCCCAGGATTGCCAATCGCCTTTTAAAACGAGTCCGGGATTATTCCCAGGTAAAATCCAATGGCCAGGTTACAGAGTCAAGCGTGAGGGCTGGTCTGGAACTGGAAGGAATAGACAGACTTGGCCTTACCCGCCTTGATATTAATTATCTGAAAACCATTATGGATTTTTATAAGGGAGGCCCTGTGGGCATTGAGGCCATTGCAGCCACCCTCCAGGAAGAAACAGATACCCTGGTGGATGTTGTGGAACCCTTTTTATTGAAGATCGGACTTGTACTTCGGACTTCAAGCGGAAGAAAAGCATCGGAAAAAGCCTATGACCATCTTAACATTACCCCAGAGACCTCCATTGGCAAAAATAATAGTAATGAAAAATAAAAAATGATGTCTCGCTTTATATGTATTTACCATATTATTCTAGGGGTTCTGGTTCTTTCCAGCCCGGCCTATGCAGGAAACTTTGTGCCTGAATCAATTATAAGTATACCCAAAAATGAAAATGCCATTCTGGTGGAAAAAGAAACCCAGATGCTTTATGTCTATTCCCTGGAAGACGGGAAAATGGATATAAAGTTTAAAGCTGCATGTTCAACTGGCGAATCACCTGGAGCCAAAAAAAAAGCAGGGGATAAAAAAACCCCTGAAGGGGTATATTTTTTAATGGATGAATATGAAGACCGTTATCTGACACCCGTGTACGGAAAAAAAGCCTTTCCATCAGATTATCCGAATTTTCTTGATCAACGTCAGGGCAAAAACGGCTCAGCCATCTGGATTCACGGGACAGATAAAATTTTAAAACCCATGGATTCCAATGGCTGCATTGCCCTTGAAAACAATAATATTCTTTCCCTTGCGGACTATATTCATTTACAAGCAACCCCTTTGATTATTGTTGAAAAAATTCTGAAAATTGATTCTGATGTTCAGGCACACAGAAAAGAGGGGATTCGTAAGATGCTTGACAGCTGGATTCAATCCATGGAAACCGGCAGTTACCATCAATACCTTTCCTTTTACGGGGATGAGTATTTGCCGGATATCTCCTGGTGGGAGGCCTGGCTTGGGGCCAGGAAAAAATCCATCAGGGACAAAGTGGAATTAGGGGCTGAAATAGCGAATATCGGTATATATGCCCAAGGGGATACCTTTGTTGTATTACATGATTTTATTCTCTCATCGGGAAAAGAAAAAATTAAAATCGGCAGGCGGAAACTTTTTATTGAGGAATCAGACAAAGGATATAAAATAGTTGGAGATGTTCTTCAGGATCAAACCAAATCCCACAAAGCAATTCATGTTCCCCTGGTGGCTGCAGCCCGGAAACTTGTGAGGACCAGGGAAGTCTCTGTTAAGGAAACCATTCAAAAATGGCTGGCAGCATGGTCTTCAAAAGATATGGATTCATATGCTGGTTTCTATGCTGAAGAGTTCTACTCAGACGGGCTTGGAAAAAAAGCCTGGGTCAAACGGAAAAGACAAATAGCCAAAAAATATAATTATATCACTGTAACAGGAAAAGATTTTAGAATTAAAAAAAATAAAGGTGATTATTATGAGGTCAGCTTTTTTCAGGATTACGAGTCCAGCGGTTTTTCAACCCAGGGGACAAAACATCTGAAATTTGTGAAGAAAGGCGGATTATGGAAGATATTTCAAGAGAGTTGGAAAAAGAAATAGCCCAATCAAAACCAACGCCCTATAAACAGATAAGGAAAAAAAAGATTTTGATCCTGGATGACTTTGGAGAAATGAAATCCGGGGGATATTTAAAGGTTCTTGTTTATATGTTTCTGGTTACAAGTGTTATTTGCCTTTTAGGGGCTGGGGGGCTTTATTATTATTATTCTGGTTTGACTACTGAGAACAAGCACCTTGCCCAGAAATTAACCCGGCTTGAAAAAAAATTGGGGCATATGATCAATGAAAAAGAAGTTTTAATGGCAAAACTTGTTATTGCCGGCAAAGAGTTGGAGATTGAAGCCGGGCCGGTCAAGTCTGAACAGCCTTTGGCAGAAGAGTCTTCAAAGGAAAAAGAAAAAATAACCGGGATAAAAGAAAAATCAGGACTGGAAACCATGTCTGCTGTCCGGGAATCATTACCAGAGCCTGCAGCAGATCCTGTATCCACAGGGCCTGTCCCTGGGAGCAAGGACCAGCAAGAAGAAACTCTAATCCAGAAACATAATCCAACAAAGGAACAGAATAAGGTTTCAGTAAAACCAGAAGTTTTAGGGAAAAAAATTGTCACCATTGAAAAATTTATTGTGAATCGTGAACGAAACGGCCACCTTAAGATAGGGTTTGATATCAGGAATTTATCAGAAAAGCCAGGCAATGTTTCCGGAAGGGTATTTGCCGTATTAAAACCAGATAATCAATCCCGGGAAAAATGGCTGGTGCTTCCTTCATCTCCTTTGGAGCAAGGGGTTCCATCTCTTTATAAAAAGGGGCAATACTTTTCCATTGCACATTTTAAACCCATTACATTCAGGATTGAAAATCAGGCAGAAACGGATCTATTTAAAAAGGCTGCCATATATATTTTCAATGAAGAGGGTAACCTGATGTTTGAGGATCTCATTGATATTACCCAGGCAGAATCAAATAGATGAAAATTTTATTAAAGACCGGCATTATTGTTTTTTTTGGATGTTTTCTGCTTCTGTTGACCAGTTCCTGGCCCATTGCTGTAATGGCAGGACAGCGGACCCATACGGTTTTTTTTGAGGGAGAAGAAAATGAGCTGAATGTATATAGGATTTTTGGATCAAAACCAGGAAAAACTTTATTGGTCATAGGCGGTATACAGGGGGATGAGCCAGGGGGATTTCTTGCTGCTGATTTCTATGCGGATTTTTCCCTTGAGAAGGGCAATCTCATTGTTGTTCCCAGGGCAAATTTTCCATCCATCCTGAAAAAAGAAAGACAGATCAATCAGGACATGAACCGTAAATTCATGGATGATAATACTATAAATTATGAAACAGAGGTTGTGAACGTTCTTAAAAAACTGATTTGTGAGAGTGATTGTTTCTTAAATCTCCATGAGGGGTCAGGTATCTATTCTCCTACCTGGAAGACTCCTGATAAAAATCCTGATAAATTCGGTCAATCCATTATTGCAGATGATTCTTTCCTCGAACCTGGAGACGATCAGGAGCGGGTAAATCTTGAAGCCATGGCCAAAGAAATTATCAGAAAAATAAATCTGAACATTAAAGATCCGAATCATTATTTTCATTTTAACAACCACAGGACAAAATACAAGGATACCCATCATAAGGAGCAGCGCAGATCTGCCACCTATTATGCGCATAATGTATGTAAAATACCGGCATTTGGTATTGAATCTTCTAAACCACTTCCCCTGGAACAAAAGGTCAGACAGCATATTTATGCCATTAACGGGTTTATGGAGATCCTGGGGATTGTCCCCCAGACCCCGGGAATCGATCTAAAGAAACCTGAAATGCATTATATGATCATCTCTGTCAATGATTCCATACCTGTAGTCATCGGCAAGATGCAGCGCTTAAAAATTAATAAAGGTGATATGATCCAGGTTCATGATATTGTTGCCAATTATGAACGCGGCCTGAGCGTAGATGTTCTGGGGGCTGGAAATGAGTTTAATGATATGAAAAAAAAACTTATCATTAATGAGTCAACGAGAATTGAGGCAAAAAAAGATTTTTATGCCTGTGGCAGCGTTTTTCTGGAAATTGACGATAAAGGGTTTGGAAAAATAAACAAACTCAGGATCAGTGATTCAAAAAAAGAGACAGGTATCCGATACAAGGTAAAGATCAATGGGAAAATTCTTATTGTAGATAATTACGGACATATAATTCTCCAGTACGGGGATAAGTTGATTATAGAAGATATTATATCCGGGAACATAGATCCTTCTGAATATATTGTTAATTTTAAGGGGTTTGTTGGCAATAACAGTATCAATAACGGTGAAGACAGGGGATATTTGATTGATACTGCGGCAGGTACCCTCATGCCAAGGTATTCGCTGGGGAAAAAAGGCAGACGCTATTATGTGCTGGCTACCCTGAAGGGCAAAGAAGTCGGCAGGATTTACATAGATATTCAATTATAAGGATGCAAGGAGAAAGGCAGTGGGGGGAAAAAAAAGACAGAACCTGTCAATAATTGATAAAGAGCTTAAAATTGACGGGTCCATATCCAGTACGGGCAAGTTAATTATTAAGGGACAGGTAACCGGTACCATTGAAGGCGATGTGGTGATTATTGCCGAGGACGGGTTTGTGAATTCCAGTGATACGAAAGTATCCAGTATTACCATTGGCGGTAATTTTCAAGGTGAAGTCTCTGCCTCTAAAGAATTGATCATCCTTGCTACTGGCACATGTTCCGGCAAGGTTGAATGCCAGGATTTGATTGTCGAAAATGGAGGGGTATTAAATGCAGCGGTTTCCTGTATAACCGAAAATAATCTTGCACCTGGAAAAGAGAGTTCGTTTTTTGTCTCTGGAGTGAAAAAGGAAAAGCAGATAGAGTTATAAAATTTGCTTGACATAAGTATAAAAATTATATAAATATATCGGATTGTGTTTATGAAGAGGAGCGTGAAACGTTGAAAAAATATACATATAGTGCAAAAAGAGCAGATAATAAAGAAAATTGGTGCGTGATTGATGCAAAAGATCAGGTTCTTGGAAGATTAGCCTCCCAGGTTGCTTACAGGATTCGTGGAAAACATAACCCCCTTTTTACCCCCCATGCGGATTTAGGTGACTGGGTTGTGATTATCAATGCGGAAAAGGTACGCTTAACCGGAAATAAACTTGATCAGAAGACATACTATCGCCATTCAGGTTATATTGGCAGCATAAAGTCTCAGACTGCAAAAGAACTGATGGAGAAAAAACCGGAAGAAGTGCTTAAAAAGGCTGTCAGGGGAATGCTTCCTAAAAACAGGCTTGGTAGAAAACTTTGTAAAAAATTATTTATCTATACAGGTGACCAGCATCCCCATGCTGCTCAAAAGCCTGAAGTTGTTGAAATTTAAGATATAAAGGACGCGATAATATCAATGGAAAGTGGAAACGTATTCTACGCGACTGGCAAGAGAAAAGATTCTGTAGCCAAAGTATGGATGATGCCGGGTACAGGCAAGATTGTTGTTAACAATAGAGAAGTAAATGAATACTTTGATATCAGCGTGAATCAGGATTTGCTTGTATCACCTCTTGTGCTGACTGAAAACAGTGATTCCTTTGACCTTAAAATCACTGTGATGGGCGGCGGGCAGTCAGGCCAGGCCGGTGCTGTCAGGCAGGGCGTTTCAAAAGCCCTTGTTCTGGTTGATCCGGAGTTAAGGGGTGTTTTAAAAAGTGCAGGATTCCTGACAAGGGATTCAAGGAAAAAAGAGCGTAAAAAATACGGTAAAAAAGGCGCAAGAGCAAGCTTTCAGTTTTCCAAGAGATAAGTATTTTGCCGGGTCTTTAATTTTTCCGGTCTTTAATCTTTTGTTCTTTAAAATTTATAAAGGGGGAAAATTTGGTTTTCTCCCTTTGTGGTTTCCTCCTTTCCTGGTTTAGAAAGGAAAAAAATGAAAACATTCCTGTTCTATGATGTTGAAACTTCCGGGTTGAATCCAGCATTTGACCAGGTTTTAACATTTGCCTGTATTCGTACAGATTTTTCCCTGACAGAAATTTCCCGTGAATTGATCACCATTCAACTGCGCAGGGATATCATACCCTCTCCCCATGCATTTATCACCCATTGTCTGACCATTGATGAATTAAAACATGGTATCACCGAGTATCAGGCTGCCCAGCAGATACACGAAATTTTTAATACCCCCGGCACCATAAGTTTTGGATATAATTCCCTTGGGTTTGATGATGAGTTTTTAAGATTCCTGTTTTACAGGAATCTATTGGACCCCTATACCCACCAATATGCAAATCAATGTTCCAGAATGGATATGCTGCCGGTTACGGCTTTGTTCCGGGTGTTTTGCGATCATGTGATGAAATGGCCCCATCTTGAGGATGGACGTTCCAGCCTGAAACTTGAGCTTATCAGCAATGAAAATCAATTTACCACATCTGGAAGGGCCCATGAAGCCCTGAATGATGTGGAGGCTGTAATAGAGCTTGCCAGAATTTTTTCCCAGGAGAAAAATATCTGGGACTATGCTCTGGATTTTTTTAATAAAACCAAAGATGTTCTAAGAATCAATGCCCTGAAAAAAGAGATCAGGATTGGGAATAAACCATTTCGTCTCTGTCTTATGGTTTCCGCTTCATTTGGTCCCAAAAACAATTATCTTGCGCCTGTTATTCACATTGGTGAATCCCTGCCCTATAAAAATCAAAGTCTCTGGCTGCGGCTGGATAGGGAGAAGGTGTTTGAAAAAAATGAAGAGTCTGGGATCTATGATCTGTTTGTAATTCGGAAACGCCCGGCAGACGAGCTTATTGTCCTGCCCTACCTGGACAGATTTATGGGAAAACTTACCCAGACTTCACAACAATCCAGCCAAAAAAATCTGGAAAAAATTCAATCCGATCCTAACCTGTTTTTTAAAACCATCCAATATCATCTGGAATATAAATACCCTGTTATACCGGATATGGATCCCGATGCAGCACTCTATCAGTCTGGCTTTTTTTCCTCTTCTGAGAAAAAAGAAATCAATAAGTTCCATGGCGCTGAAAATTCTGACAAACCCATTGTTTGTGAATCAATTACAAGTATTCGGGTAAAAACACTGGCCAAACGTATTTTATCCCGAAATTTTGAAGATCTTTTCCCAATTCAATCCAACCCGGAGTATGCTGATCATTTAAGACGTCTGGCTTTCTCTTTTTCCGGTTCTAATGATCCAGTGGACCAGAAAAATCAGGGGGATAAGGAGAATCAGATAAAAGGGTTTCGCAATGATCTGAAGTATCATGCAGGGCAGGGACTGGCACACATTAAGGAGATCGAAAAACAGGAAAAAAAATTACCCCGATTAACCCCTGTTCAAAAAAATATCCTTTCTTCGCTGAAAATTTATATTGAAAATTTATCGACCTGAGCTTTCAGGCATTAGCTGTTGCCTGTTAGCTAAAGGCAAATGCACAACAACGCACAGGTAGGGATTTATCTGTTCCTGGCGACTTTTGCTTTTAAGGGAAAAGTTCCCACAGGCTTTTTCTTTTCAATATCAAAACTCAAAGAATTTTAATCCATGGGGTTTAAACAGGTTCAGGCAGTATTTTACAGGGTGAATACCGCCTGAATCCAAGGACAAGCTATGTTTTATTATTTTACTGCTTCTTTTAATGCCTTGCCCGGGACAAATTTGGGGACATTTCTAGCAGGAATATTGATTTCTTTGCCGGTCTGGGGGTTTCTACCTTTTCTTTCTTTTCGTTCTGCTGTTTTAAACGTTCCAAAGCCAACTAGCGTAACAGAATCATTGTTGGAAAGAGCATCAGTGATTGCTTGGATGGTGCAGTCCACAGCTGCCTGCGCTTCTTTTTTGCTGTTGAGCACTTCTGAAACCTTGCTGATTAAATCTCCTTTGTTCATCGTGTCACTCCTTTTTTTAGGTTTTAGAAATTACAAAATAGAGAATTTGCTTTTCAAAAACGTTTTTCTAAAGTTAAATAATTTTATTTCAGCTTTTGCGTACGTTACGTCGTTGAGAAGGGCGTGTCAAGTATTTATTCACATTTTAATTAAATTTTCTTGCCAGATTTTTGCAAAAAATATAAAATTGCTGAAAACAGGAGGAAAACATGGATGTAACGCTTGTAAATCCTTTTATTGAGGGTACCTTGCATATTCTTGACACCACAGCTTTTGTAAAAGTAAAGCCGGAAATTCCTTTTTTAAAAACAAAGCAAAAAGCCCAGGGAGATATTTCCGGGGTATTGGAGATCAGCGGGGACCTTAATGGCTCTGCCGCAATCAGCTTTTCGGAAAAAAGTATTTTAGGAATTGTTTCTGCCATGTTTGGAGAGGAAATGACTGAAATTAATGAGGAAATAATTGATGCTGTTGGTGAAATCTCTAATATGGTGGCAGGCCATGTTACCACCAAAATTGCAGAAATGGGTAAAAAAGTAAAAGTAAAACTTGTAAAGGTCTGCAAAGGGCCTGATCAGACTATTGCACATATTAAAGGAGGAGACCATGTCATATCTCTTCCTTTTCGTACAACAAAGGGCATGGTGGTCATTGAAGTTTGCTATGAATCTTAATGATTCATGCTTTGTGCCGGTTAATAAGCCAGTCGGTGAATATACCATTGAATCATTTGACTGCCATAAAAAATATATAGCACGGCTCCTGCAGAAAGATACGGCCCAAAGGGAATTTTAAAATGACGTTCCCCTGCCTTTGCCAGGAAAATGGAAAAAATTCCAGCAGCAGTTCCAAAAAGAGAACCAAAAAATAAAGTGAACATAACACCTTTGATACCCATTGCCGCTCCAATCATGGCCAATAGCTTAATGTCCCCCCCCCCCATGCCCTGTTTTTTTCTTAATTTAAAATAAACAAGGGCAACTATATAGAGTATGCCCCCTCCTGCAAAGATTCCCATCAAGGCATCTTTTATTGACATTTCAGGGAGAAAAAAACGGGATAATTTGATGGTCAAAATCAATAAAGGAAACAACAATCAGTACGCAGACAAAGCTCAGCCAGAAAAACATGGGAAAAGTAAGGTTGAAATTAAGAAATAAAAAAACCGTAAAAACAGCAGTCAGGAGTTCTACCAAAGGGTATCTCAGGGAGATGTGAGTCTTGCAGTATTTGCATTGTCCCTGCAAAAAAATATAGCTTAATATTGGAATGTTGCAAAAATATGGAATATTTTTTTTGCATTCAGGACAAAAGGAAGCTGGAAATACAATGGATTTT
>NBML01000055.1 GCA_002085465.1 Desulfobacteraceae bacterium 4572_89
TTGGTGGCCTTCCCAATGTATTTACCGGTTACAGGTCCGTCACTAATGCAGCGATCAGAGCCCAGACGGAAAAAACCTGGAATGTGCAGAATTTATCAGGTAAGCCCGGGTTAGCAGCGACAGAAATGATACCGGCGGCCCAAAAAGGCCAAATTAAATCCTTATACATCATGGGAGAGAATCCCCTTGTGTCCGATCCTGACCTCAATCATGTGGAAAAATGTTTCAGCATGCTTGATTTTCTAGTGGTCCAGGATCTTTTTATGACAGAAACGGCCCAGTTAGCGGATGTGGTTCTGCCAGCCACCTGTTTTGCAGAAAAAGACGGCACTTTCACCAATACGGAAAGACGGGTCCAGCGGGTGAGGAAAGCGGTGAATGCACCGGGAAATGCGCTGGGTGACTGGGAGATCATCTGCAGGCTGGCAAACCGGATGGGATATGCCATGAACTATCAGAACAGCCGTGAAATCATGGATGAAATTGCATCGGTCACACCATCCTATGGCGGGATCACCTATGAACGGCTGGAAAACGGCAGCCTTCACTGGCCATGCCCCGACCTGACCCATCCTGGGACCCCTGTGCTGCATAAAGAGACCTTCCCCTGCGGGAAAGGGGTATTTCATGAAATTAAATATATTCCCTCGGCTGAAAAAATAAGCGAAAACTATCCTCTGCTGCTAACCACCGGCCGTGTTCTCTATCATTATCATACAGGCACCATGACCATGAAAACTCAAGGGTTAAACGACAAGGCGCCTGAATGCTTTATTGAGCTCAGCCCGGAAGATGCAGACCAGTATAAAATTACCAATGGTGAACGTGTCGAATTGACCTCTAAAAGGGGAACGGTGCAGGCCGTTGCAAAGATTTCCTTAAAAGCGGTACAAGGGACATTGTTTATGCCTTTTCATTTTGCCACGGCTGCTGCGAACAGATTGACCAGTAAGCAGCTTGATCCTGTATCCAAAATACCAGAGCTCAAGGTCTGTGCAGTAAAACTGAACCGGATCAAGACAAACGCTTAATCTGAACACTATTTGGAGAAAACTAAATGACTTGTTTTACAAAACCCCATCACGAAGATATTGATCATAATATGTGGCAGGAAATAGATATTGTAATCGAAAATAACAAGAATACTCCCGGGGCTGTTATCACTGTCTTGAGAGAGTGCCAGGCGATCGTCAATTACCTTCCAAAAGAATTGATAGACTATATTGCCGATGGCATGAACCTTCCCAAAAGTGAGGTATTCGGGGTGGCATCTTTTTATTCCCTTTTTTCACTTAAACCCAAAGGACGGCACACCATTAAAGTCTGTACGGGAACGGCCTGCTATGTCAAAGGCATTCGTGAAGTCATCAACCGGATTGATGGTGAATATCATCTCAAAGAAGGCGGTACAACGGATGACAGACGGTTTTCACTGGAAGGCGTCCGCTGCCTGGGTGCCTGTGGACTGGCCCCTGTGATGGTTGTTGGAGAAGATACCCATGGCGAAATTGCTGCTGAAAATGTGATTAAGTCTCTGGAAAATTATAAGTAAAAAAAGGAAAAAGACATGTCACAACTCACCGTAAGTGAACTCAATAAGATAAGAGAAGAAATAAAGGTCTCCATTGATCATCCCGGTATCATCCGTCTGATGATCTGTGGTGGTACCGGATGCCATGCAACCGGAAGCATTAAGGTAAAAGATGCACTTTATGAAGAAATAAAAAAAAGAAACCTCTCTGATAAAGTAAAAATTGTGGAAACAGGCTGCAATGGTTTTTGTGCCCTGGGTCCCCTTTTGGTGGTTCAACCCGGTGGCATCTTTTATATCAAACTCAAAGCAGAAGATATCCCCGAACTGATCGAACAACAGATTATCAATAACACCCCTGTTGACAGACTCCTGTTTAAGGACCCTGCCAGTAAAAAGAGGGTTGCCGTACAGGATGATATCGCCTTTTTTGCCCACCAAATGCCTAGGGCCTTGCGAAATAAAGGACGAATTAATCCTGAAGAAATAGATGAATATATTGCAAGAGACGGATATATTGCCATTGTTAAAGTTCTCAAGGAGATGGAACCTACCGATATCGTTGAGCAGATGATGACATCAGGACTCAGGGGAAGAGGTGGGGCTGGATTTCCAACGGGGATGAAGTGGGATTTTGCCAGGCAAAGTGATGGAGAAAAAAAATATGTGCTATGCAATGCGGATGAGGGAGATCCGGGTGCGTTTATGGATAGAAGTATTCTCGAAGCAGACCCCCATTGTGTATTGGAAGGCATGACCATTGCTGCAAAGGCCATTAATGCAGACAAAGGATATATTTATTGCCGGACAGAATACCAGCTGGCCATCAAGCGCCTGGGGATTGCCATCAAACAAGCTAAAGAATACGGACTTTTGGGTAAAAACATCTTAAATACCGGTTTTGATTTTGATGTGGAAATCTACCAGGGAGCCGGGGCCTTTGTCTGTGGTGAAGAAACCGCTTTGATGCGGTCCATTGAAGGCAAAAGAGGAATGCCGCGCCCCAGACCGCCTTTTCCCGCCCATAAAGGGTTATGGGAAAAACCCAGTATTCTAAACAATGTAGAAACCTTCTCCAATGTTCCCCAGATCATGATCAAGGGTGGGGAATGGTATGCCAGCGTAGGAACAGAAAAAAGCAAGGGAACCAAAGTATTTGCACTCTCAGGTGATGTCAACAATATCGGCCTGGTTGAAATACCCATGGGGACAACGCTTAGGTCACTGGTCTTTGATATCGGCGGGGGAATTGCCAAAAAAAGAAAATTCAAAGCAGTCCAGTTAGGCGGCCCGTCAGGTGGATGTGTTCCTGAGCATTTACTGGACACACCGGTGGGGTATGAAGAAATCGCAAAAATAGGGGCCATCATGGGATCAGGGGGCGCCATCGTCATGGATGACAGAACCTGCATGGTGGATATGGCCAGATTTTTTATGGATTTTATCCAGGACGAATCCTGTGGTAAATGTACGCCCTGCAGAGAAGGCACCTTGAGAATGCTCCAGATCCTGGAAAAGATCTGTGAAGGGAAAGGTGAGCAAAAGGATATCAAAAACCTTGAAGAACTCTCCCACATCATTCATCAAAGTGCATTGTGCGGCCTGGGCCAGACCGCTGCCAATCCGGTGCTTTCCGCATTAAAATATTTCAGGGATGAATTCGATGCCCATGTAAATGAAAAAATATGCCCGGCCAAGCGCTGTTCCGCCCTGCTAAAATTTGAGATTGATCCGGATCTTTGCAAGAAATGCGGACTTTGTTTCAAAAGCTGCCCTGCAGATGCCATTACATGGAAAAAGAAAGAAGTGGCCGTGATTGACAAAGGAAAATGCATCAAATGCATGAGCTGTTTTGATAAATGTAAATTTGGTTCTATCTTCTAATCTGCTGCGGCTGGAGACAAAATTGTCTCCAGCCGCAATTACAGTTTTATAGCGGCCCGGTATACCATATCTTTAATGACCTTAATGACCACAAATAAAATATCTTTATTTTTAAAAAAATGTTCTATTCTCCCAGATAGGCTTCCCTGATCTTGGGATTTTCCAGAAGGGCACTGGCCTTGTCTTCCAGGGTAATTTCTCCTGTTTCAACCACATAGCCCCGGGAAGCTGCCTGGAGTGCCAGGTTGGCATTCTGTTCCACCAGGAGAATAGTGGTGCCTTCTTCCTTGTTAATGGTGGCAATTATATCAAAAATCTGCTGGATAATAATGGGGGCCAGGCCCAGGGAGGGCTCATCCAGCAACAAAACCTTGGGCTTGGTCATTAAAGCCCTTGCAATGGCCAGCATCTGCTGCTCACCGCCTGACAATGTTCCGCCCTGCTGTTTGTGGCGGTCTCCCAGAATGGGAAAAAGCTCATAGGAATGCTGGATATCTTTCATGATCTGATCTGTATCATTCCTGTAAAAGGCTCCCAGCCTGAGGTTTTCCATAACTGTAAGTCTGGGGAAAATCCGCCTTCCCTCAGGCACCTGGCACAGGCCCATGGTGGGAAGCTTTTCCGGCGACACTTTATTGATCAGTTTGCCATCATATAAAACTTCCCCTTTTTCCGCCTGGACAATCCCGCAGATGGTCATAAGGGTTGTGGATTTACCAGCACCATTGGCACCGATGATGGCCACGATTTCTCCGGGCATTACCTTAAGGGATATCCCTTTTAAGGCTTTGATGGACCCGTATCCGGAATGGACATTTTTCAATTCAAGAATTGGCTGATCACTCATGCTCTTTAGCCCTCCTTTTCTTCAGATCTGGTTCCCACACGCTTGGCCGGTATGAGACCGGAAGGTCTGAAAAGCATCATGATAATCATGGTCGCACCAAAAATCAGCATACGATAGGAGTCAAACTGCCGGAACACCTCGGGCAGGGCAATGAGGGCAAGAACCCCAAGTATAATGCCTGGTATCGATCCCATCCCGCCCAGAACAACCATACACAAAACCATGGCAGATTCAAGAAAGGTAAAACTCTCAGGGCTGACAAATTTCATACGCGCTGCAAAAAATGCACCGGCCATACCTGCAAACACTGCTCCCATGGCATAGGCCAGCAGCTTATAGATAAAGGTATTCACCCCCATGAGTTCTGCGGCTGTCTCATCTTCCCGGATGGATTCCCAGGCACGGCCCACCCGTGAAAAATTCAGGTGCTTAACCCCGATGGCCACGACTATGGCCAGGCCCAGGGCAAAATAATAAAATAGCTGAAGCTTTTTCACCCAGAGGTGCTCAAAGGTAAATCCGTTTTCAAATATGGGCCAGTAAATACCAATGGGTTTCACCCCGAGAATACCATTGGGACCATTGGTAAGGGTCATCCAGTTATTGAGGATGATCCTGATGATCTCCCCAAAACCCAGGGTTACAATGGCCAGGTAATCCCCACGCATGCGAAGGGTTGGGTATCCCACAATACAACCTGCAATGCATGCGGTTAAAGCTGATATGGGCAGGCAGACCCAGAATGCCAGGCCATAGGTAACATTTAAAATGGCATAGGTATAGGCACCCACACCATAAAATGCAATATATCCCAGATCCAGCATGCCAGCCAGGCCCACAACTACGTTCAGGCCCAGACCCAGGCAGATATAGAGCAGAACATTAATGGCCACGTCTGTGCCGTAGCGGCCTGCAAGCTGTGGATAGATCAAAGCAAGCACCAGAACCAGTGTAAACCACATCCAGTTGGGCAGGGCAGAGGTAGCTGATTTAATTTTTCCCGTTGTCCGGGAAATGGGGTCTACGACAAATTTCAAATATCCACTGGTGTTCAAAACATAGATCAAAAGGCAGACAAAGGTTCCTGCCAATAGATAACTCCAGACGGTCACGGTTTTCTGAAAAGTCAGGGTGCCGTCGGCATGAATGCCCAGCATCGGCCACAGCAGCCCCAGAAGCCACAGCATGCCAATGGTATATTGTTTCCAAACTTTTTTAAACTCTTGTATCATCGATATTCTCGCCCATAATTCCAGTTGGTTTAAAGTAAAGAACGCCTATCAATATGATAAATGCAAACACATCCTTGTACTCACCTGAGATATAGCCTGCACCGAATATTTCAACCATTCCGATTATCAGACCGCCTATCATGGCACCGGTAATGTTCCCGATACCTCCCAGTACGGCTGCGGCAAAGGCTTTGATGCCGGGAACAAATCCCATGTCATACTTGACTGACCCGTAATAAAGGCCGTACATGATACCTGCTGCAGCTGCAAGGCCGGCGCCAATGGCAAAGGTCAGGGAGATGATGCGGTTGGAGCCGATGGCCACCAGGGCAGACATGGTCTTGTCCTGGGCCGTGGCCCGCATGGCCATTCCTATTTTGGTCTTGAATACCAGCAGATTAAGACCCACCAGCAAACAGGCGGTCAGGGAAACAATCATGATCTGGAGGTAGGAAATAGTCACCATGCCGAAATCAAATCTTCCCTGAAACAGCTCACTTGGATATACCTTGTCATACACCCCCTGGGTGAGCATCATTCCATTGGAAAGGAAAATAGACATACCCAGGGCAGACAAAAGAGCAGCCAGCCTAGACTGTTTACGCAAGGGTTTATAGGCGATTTTTTCCACTCCAACGGCAAGGTAGGCACAATAGGCCATGGCAATCATAAAAGAGGCTGTCAGACAGATCACAGGATGGGAGTCCATATAACCCACCCCTGCAAAATAAGCCAGGGCAATGGCACCCACATATCCGCCTGCGGCAAAAAATTCACCATGGGCAAAATTGATGAGCTGGATAACACCGTATACCATGGTATAGCCCAGGGCAATCAATGCGTACATTCCGCCAAGGGTTAAACCGTTAATCAACTGCTGAATAAAATATTCCATTATATTTAATTTTCTTAACTTTAATTGGTGGGTGGACAAAAAGATGCGGCTGAAGCAGCGGCTTCAGCCACATCATATTTTCACCATATTAAATAATCAGGTCATACCGGATTATTTAATCAAACCGTTGACCGGTTCCCAATAGGGAACAAATTTGCCGTCAACAATTTTATAGGCAATGTAGGAAGATCCGGAATCACCATTTTCTCTGAATTTAACATGTTTTGCAACGCCCTGAAAATCTTGTTTCATCAATTCAGCCTTGACCTTTTTAGAATCTGTGGAACCAGCTGATTTAATGGCGTTCAGCAGGGAAGTGGCTGCATCATAGGCATAGGTTGCATATGCTGCAATGGCACCGTATTTTGGTACATATCTGCCTTCAAAGGCCTTGTATTGAGGTGTGGTGGTGTCTGTAAACCCATAGGTCAGATAAACACCTTCTGATGCTGCCTTTGCAACGTCCATGTATTTGGGCTGAAACACGGCATCCTGGGTAACAATCTGGGATTTCAGACCCAGACGTTTTGCCTGGAGAGTCATCATGGCTGCAGGAGAGTATCCCTGGAGAGACATATAGAAAATATCAGCGTTGGCCTGTTTTGCCATGGTCAGAATCGCAGAAAAATCTTTGTCGCCCTGGTTAACATGCTCATGGTTAACCACTTCCATGCCCAATGCCTTGGCAGCTTTGGAAACGCCGTCTGCAAGACCCTGGGAATAGGTGGTTTTATCATCAACGATAAATAAGGTTTTTGCGCCCAGAGATTCTTTCATGAATTTGGCTGCTGCAGGGGCCTGGTCATCGTCTCTTCCGCACATTCTAAACATGTAGGGAAGACCGCGGTCAGTAACTTTCTCATTTGTGGAAGCAGGAGTGATCATGATGATATCTTCTTCATCCAAAGTCTCTGAGGAGGGAATGGTTGAAGAGGAACAATAGGCACCCACAACACCGGCAACTTCCAGGTTGATAAGTTTATTGGCGGCTGCAACAGCTTGTCTCGGGTCACAGGCTGTGTCCTGGGGGAAAAGCTCAATTGCATCATAACCAGGCATTCCGCCTGCTTCTTCAAAGACTTCAATGGCAGTTAAAACACCATTTTTAATGTCTGTTCCATCAGATGCATAGGGACCTGTCAAAGGGCTCATGGAACCTATTTTCAAGGTTTTTGCAGAAACTCCACCAAAAAGAAATGGAACCAGGATCAGGCCCATTGCCATAATTGAAATAACTCTTTTTTTCATCTTTTCCTCCTAAAAATTATTGGTTAGCTGGCTGGCCAAGATAGGCCTCAATCACCTTTGGATTATTCTGAATTTCCTGGGAATTCCCTTCGGCAATCTTGACACCATGGTCAACGCAAACAATATGATCACACACGCCCATGACCACTTTCATGTCATGCTCCACCAGGAGCACGTCAATGCCCAGGTCTTTTATGCGTGAAATGTCCTTCATCAACTCTGAGGATTCAGAGGGGTTCATACCTGCAGCCGGCTCATCCAGCAGCATAACTTTGGGTTCCGAAGCAATGGCCCTTGCGATTTCAAGCCTTCGCTGGAGTCCATAGGGCAGGTTTGAGGCCACGGTGTCTGCATATTTTCCAACACCCATGAATTCCAGGGCCTCCAGGGCTTTTTCTTTGATCCAGGCCTCTTCCCGTTTCTGGGAAGGAGTTCTGAAAATAGAGCCCACAATCCCTTTACTGGTCCTGCAATGCCTTGCAACCATTGCGTTTTCAATGGCAGTCATGGCGGAAAAAAGACGAATGTTCTGGAATGTTCTGGCAATACCTTTTTTAAAAATCACATAGGGTCTGTTGCCCAGGATGCTTTCCCCGTCAAAAGTCACATCCCCTTCAGAAGCCTGGTACACCCCTGTGAGAACGTTAAAAACAGTGGTTTTCCCCGCGCCATTGGGCCCTATTAACCCCACAATAAGCCCGTTGCCGATTGTAAAACTCAAATCTGATAATGCCAGGAGCCCACCAAACCGTACACTGATGTTTTTTAATTCTAGTTGTGCCATACAGAATATCAACCCATTATGATTTTAACCTGATAAACCGCTTAAGAAGCGCTTCTATAGCCTATTTGTAGCTTTGTGTAGCCTATCATTTTTTTTTTGTCAACAACAAAAAATCCTAATTCATATGACCATACAACAAAAAACCAGGCCAGGCAATGGAATATAAATCTATAATGGTCTAACCATATTAATTATAATTCTATTTTTTGTATAGGCCCAGCCTTTACAAAAACTTTACATTCACATTGACATTAAATTTAAAATCTGGCACACTTACAACCTAATTAACAGAAGGAGGTGGCCAACAATGCGACCTGTACTTACTGAAAAACAGGAAAGACTATTTACGTATCTTAAAAAAGAGATCCAGGAGAATGGAATTGCCCCCAGCCTCAGAACAGCAGCTTCAGAGCTTGATATCAGCCATGCAGCCGTGGCCCAGACCATTGCAATCCTTGAAGAAAAAAAATATATCTGCAGGCAGGGGAAATACAGCAGGACCATTCACATATTTGACAATGCCGGAGAGCTTGACCCAGGCCAGCGCCAGAAAATTATCCCCATTATCGGAAATATCACAGCAGGACTTCCAATATATGCCCAGCAGGAGTGGGAGGGCAGCATACTGGTAGATAACCAGCTATACCCGGGCCAAAACCTTTTTGCCCTTAAGATACAGGGTCATTCCATGACAAATGCCGGTATCCTTGATCAGGATATAGCCATTTGTGAGCCCCGGCAATATGCCCGTAACAAAGAAATAGTAGTGGCCCTTATCCACAACGAAGAAGCAACTGTCAAACGATTTTTCCTCCATTCCGATTCCATTGAGCTTCGCCCGGAAAACCCTGACTTCAGGCCCCAGATTTATAAATTTGATGATGTGCTGATCCAGGGAAAGGTGATTGGGATTATCAGGTCCCCCCAGGGAATGGACATTATCCAGCCTTCTCATGACATGGGCCATGGACAGAAATGATATCTCAATCCCAATGAAAGCTTCATCAATGACCAGGTCATCTTACAAAAGGCCGTCTGAGCAATCAATTAAACAAACGTTTAAACAGCCAATTAAACTGCAAAGGGAACGGAAACGATCCATAATCCACCTGAATATAGCCGATTTTGCAGCAGCCGTGGAAACCAGCCTTACTCCCTCTCTGGCAGGATATCCCCTGGTGATTGCTCCCCCTGGTGCACCCAGGGCCGTGGTCTATGACATGAATGACCAGGCCTACAGGGAAGGCATTCGAAAGGGAATGGCCCTTACCCGGGTCCAACGGTTTAATAAAGGTATAAAAATCCTGGCTCCCCGGTTCAACCGATATGAACAGGTCATGAAACACATACTCAAACGGACCCTTGCCTATACCCCGGCCATTGAATCAGGACCCTGGGACGGCCATATTTTCATGGATGTCACCGGAACCAGCAGGCTTTTCGGTCCGCCCCCGGATATTGCCTTCCGTCTGAACAGGGAGGCAAAGAAAGATTTCGGCCTGGACCCCATCTGGGCAATTGCCACCAACAAGCTGGTGGCCAAAGTGGCAACCCGCATGGTCAAACCTGCTGGAGAATATATTGTGGGGCCTGGCGAGGAAAAAGCTTTTCTTGAGCCACTGCCAATCGAACTTCTCCCGGGTTTGTCCAAAAATGAAATAATGAAAATGAAAACATTTAATCTAAGTCATATATCCCAGATCAGAGCCCTTACACTTGAACAGCTTCAAGTTGCTTTCAGCCAGAGGGCATCTCTGATCCATGGCCTTATCCGAGGCATTGATACCTCCCCAGTCACCCGGATCTGTGAAAAGCATGACCCTATCCGGGCCGACCATGAATTTGCCAATGATACCAATGATCTGGAACAATTGAAAAAAGCGATTTTTCTTCTTGTTGAAAATATATGCCAGTCTCTGCGTGAACGAAACCTGTATGGCAGGCTTCTCAGCCTCAGGCTTTTCTATTCAGATGGATACCAGAAGACAGCCAGGACAAAACTC
>NBML01000056.1 GCA_002085465.1 Desulfobacteraceae bacterium 4572_89
TTTAAACATCAAGCGTGATATTATCAACAAAAAAGTCAATGGGATACTGGAGCGCCTCGGACTTATCAAGTTTAAAGACCGGAATCCAGCCACGCTATCCGGGGGCGAAAAAAGAAAACTGGCCATTGCCGGTATCCTGGCCATGGATCCTGAAATCATTGTTTTTGACGAACCTTTTGCCAACCTTGACCACCCCTCCTGCCTTTCAATTCTTGATATAATTGCAGATTTGAGCCTTAACGGCCATACTATCATCATGGCCACCCATGACGTGGAAACTCCCATTGAATATGCCTCTCGACTGCTCATCATGGAAGACGGATACCTCAGGGAAGATGGCGGAATCCAGGACCTGGTAAAAAAACTTGGGTCCTATGGGGTAAAAGAACCCTGTGAATGCAGAATAAAGGAAAAACCTCTCCCATGGCAGAGTTAAATCCCTTTGAATTCAGACCCGGAAGCACCAGCCTCCACTACCTGGATACCAGGTGCAAATTTTTCCTGGTATGCATAATGAGTCTTTCCCTGGTAAATGCAGGTTTTTTATCCTGTTTCATTGCCCTTGGGGTTCTTCTTTTCTTTTTAAAACAGATCAAATTCAAGGTTGTTGAAACATGTAAACAATTAAAATATTTTATCCTGTTTCTGGTCTTTCTCATCATTGTACGTTCCCTTACAATGCCAGGAGACCCAATTGTTTCCTTTCATGGCATGGCCATTACAAGCCAGGGTCTTTATCAGGGAAGCCTTGTTGCCCTTCGTTTTTTTCTGGTTATGGTCATAGGTCTCTTGTTTTCAGCTACCACCCGGACTGCCAGCATAAAAACTGCTGTTCAATGGTATTTAAAACCCATTCCCTTTGTGCCGGAAAAACGGGTGGCCATAATGATCAGCCTTGCCCTGCGTTTTTTACCACTTATTTTAAAACAGGGCCGTGAAACCTCCAATGCAATTCAATCACGATGCGGGAATCTGCAGAAGAATCCAATAAAAAAATTTATCCGGTTGACACTTCCCGTCCTGAAAAAAGTTTTTTTATCAGCAGACCACCTCATCCTTGCCATGGAGGCAAGATGTTATTGCGAAAACCGGACTGATCCTGAGTTCAAAACTTGGGAAAAAGAGATGGTTTTTATTATAAGCAGTCTTTGTCTTTCCCTTTGCATGATATTTACCAATGTATATGCATGACAACTTTGTTTCTTTCCATTATATTTTGGTAATCAATTAATTTTACATTGATCCATACCTTCTTATGGTGTAGAATTCAAATCATAATAAATATTCATTACTTTTTATGCCAACAGAGCTTTAATAATAAATCTTTGTGAAAGGGGTAAAATGTCTAAAACAGATGATCCATTTCCAGGACCCTCCATGTTTGACCTGAGAGGAAAACAATCGGTAAGGGCTACCTTTAAATTATCCCAGAAAGCCATTGATTCCATCGGGCTTGTGGCCATCCACATGGGCATCAAACAAAAATCCCTGTTTGATCATATCATTGAGGACATGGCAGCCCTGGACGACCTGGCCAAAACCATCCGTATACGGCAATTCAAAAAAATTCACAGAAAACAAAAAACCTTTGTGCTCAGTAGAAAAACCATTGATGCTCTTTCTACCATTTCAGCAACCTATGGAATGCCCAGGGATGCCCTGGTTGAATATTCAGTTAAAAAACTAGAATCAGTTATCATGGCGGAAAAACTGCGCCATGAAGAACGAAAACAACTCAACAAACAGATGATAGCCCATTTTGAAATTGGAGAAGCGTTTTATAAAAATGCCATGGATATCCTTGGTCAAGAAGACCCCTTTTGCCGGAGAGTTGAAAAGGCCATAGACATGGCAAGGAGAACCACCCGGGAGGTAAATGAATTCCTGGAAAAATCCAAAGTCTTAGAAGATTTTTAAATATCTAAATTTTTTAATAAGGAGGAACCATTGATAGATGTTCAAAATCTGACCAAGTATTACAATGACTTTTGCGCGGTTGACAATATCAGCCTGACAGTGCAGCCCGGTGAAATACTGGGTCTTCTTGGTCCAAACGGCGCAGGGAAAACAACCACCTTAAGAATGCTCACCGGATATTTCAAACCTGATTCCGGAAGCATCAAGGTTAAAGATCTGCAAATGCCCCATGACACAATTAAGATAAAATCTCTGATTGGATACCTTCCCGAATCAGCCCCTCTATACCATAACATGCTGGTATATGATTACCTGGATTATGTGGCGAAAATCAAAGGGATTAATAATCCTGGAAAAAGACTGGCAAGATTCAGGGAATTATCTGAACTCTGTGGTCTTACCGGGATTATGGGCAAACCCATTGCCAATCTTTCCAAAGGGTTGAAACAGAGGGTGGGCCTTGCCCATGCCATGATGACTGATCCTGAAATTTTGATATTGGATGAACCCACCTCAGGGCTTGATCCCAACCAGATCGCGGAAATCAGGGCTATCATCCGAAGCATTGGAAAGGAAAAAACCATTATCTTTTCCACCCACATCCTCAGTGAGGCAGAGGCAACCTGTGACAGGATTATCATTATCAACAAGGGCCGAGTGGTTGCAGATGATACCACATCCCATCTGAAACTCAGTGCAAACCAGGCTTCTTTTACCCGCCTAACCCTTCATGGTCCAGATGAAAAACAAGCCCTGGACCTTCTTAAAACCATTGATAACAACCTTCAGATAAAACCAGTGCCTCCCCTTGAAAAAGGCATGGTTTCCTTTGAAATCAAAAACCCAAATCAAATAAATACTGGTGAAATAAATAATACAGATGGTACAGGGAATGCAGATATCAGATCCCTGATTTATTTGAAAATCAAAGAGACTGACTGGATTATTACAGAACTTGCCAAAGAATCCCAGGCCCTTGAAAAAATATTCCAGGAACTGACAAGGGAGAATGCCTAAGATGACCCAGATTAAAACCATTGCCATGAAAGAATTTAAAGATTATTTCATATCACCCATTGCCTATATTGTAATCTCACTTTTTCTAATAGTGAGCGGGTGGTTTTTCTTTTCCACCTTTTTTATATTTGGACGGGCTGATCTAAGAGATTTTTTCTCTTTGCTGCCCCTTATTTTTTCCTTTATTATCCCTGCCCTTACCATGCGGCTTTTTTCCGAGGAAAAAAATGTGGGATCCTATGAGACCCTTCTCACCATGCCCGTATCTTTCACGGACATTGCCCTTGGAAAATTTCTGGCTGCCACCTTTTTTACAACTGCAATGCTTGTTCCCACCCTTTCCTACCCCTTATTTATCTCATTTGTGGGTGCACTGGACCCGGGACCTGTTATCGGCGGTTACCTGGGTGCTGTGCTGCTGGCTTCAGCCTACTGTTCCATGGGGCTTTTTGCCTCGGCCCTTACCCGGAACCAGATCATTGCCTTTATTATTGGATCTGCCCTGTGCTTTACCCTGACCATTCTTGACAGGATGCTGTTTTTTATGCCTGAAAAACTTGTGGCCATTATTGAATTCATCGGGGCCAACTCCCATTTCATGAATATTTCCAAGGGCATTATCGACTCCAGGGATATCCTGTATTTTATCAGCCTGATCTTTGTTTTCATTTTTTCAACCTATATTGTTATGCACGAAAAGAACTAAGGAGAAACAATGGGTAATCTGTCCATAAAAGAACATTATTTTAAATTTATCCTATATATAATTGTGATCGTATTGATCAATTTTGTGAGTATGACCCTGTTTTTCAGGGTAGACCTGACAAAGAACAAAATTTATTCTTTATCCGATGCCAGCAAGGATGCAGTGGCAACCCTGTCTGAGCCCCTGGGCATAAAGGTGTTTTTCTCAAAGAACCTTCCAGCTCCCCACAACAACACCGAACGTTACCTCCGGGATCTTTTGGCGGAATATGCAGCCCGGGCCGGGAAACAATTCAACTATAATTTTTATAATGTCTCTTCCGAAGAAGGGGACCTGACAAAAAAGGTCGATGAGAATCGAGATATTGCCAGAGATTACGGCATCCAGCCGGTCCAGATACGGGTCATGGAAAATGATGAAATCAAATTTAAAAATGCCTATATGGGACTTGTCATAATACACGGGGATCTCATAGAAAAAATAGGCACGATCACCTCAACTGACGGCCTGGAATACCAAATAACCACTGCCATTCAAAAACTTAATAACAAGGTCAGTGCCCTGATTCGCCTGGAAGACAAAATCAATGTCACCATGTATTTATCCTCCTCCCTTAACCCCATTGCCCCTCTCATAGGGCTTGAGCAGCTGCCCCAGCTGGCCGGAAAAATTAAAGACACCATTGGTTCACTCAACACCAAAAACCTTGGTATTTTCAATTTTAAACACGTTGATGTTAAAACCAAAGAGGACCTGGAATCCATTGCCAAAAAATATGACCTCATGGCCATGACCTGGCCTAAAATTTCCGATCAAAACATAGATGCAGGCCAGGGCGCAGCAGGCATTGTCATGGAATATAAGGGAGAGGTTGCAACCCTGCCCCTTATTTCCACGGTGAAACTGCCCATTATCGGGACCACCTATCAGATGGCTGATCCAATGGTTCTGGAAGAAGAGCTGGTCACAATCATGGAAAAAATGATCGGCATCAATAAGAATATCGGATACCTTGCCGACCATGGCAGCCATATTCTTGGCCAGGACAGAATGGCCATGATGCAGGGCAGACCCGGTACAGGCATGCAGGTGCTCAACCAGCTCCTGACATCACGCTACGATATAAAATCCATTAATTTAAAGGACGGGTCCATTCCCGACGGCCTGAACTGCCTGGTAATTGCAAAACCAACTGAACCATTTTCAGACTATGAGTTGTTCCAGATTGACCAGGCTTTGATGAAAGGAACAAACATTGCTTTTTTTTCAGATGCCTTCAAAGAGATCATGCCCCAGGGTGGCATGGGCATGCCTCCCCGGTTTGAACCCATTGATACGGGCCTGGAAAAGCTCCTGGCCCATTACGGGGTTAAGATAGGACAGGCCTATGTCCTGGATAAGTCCGCATACAAGCACCAGGTTGGACAAGCCCAGGGCGGAGGAGAACAGACCATCTATTTTGCACCCATGGTAAAGGAAGATACCATCAACAATACCCCTGGGTTCATGAACAACATCAAAGGGCTTGTGGCCATGCAGATCTCCCCACTTTCCCTTGTAAAAGAAAATATTGACACCACCAGGGTAACAGCCACCAGACTTCTTTCATCATCTGACCAGGCCTGGCTCATGGAGGGCATGATAAACCTGAACCCCATGTACATAACTCCGCCATCATCACCGGAAGAACTATCTTCCCATGATCTGGCATATATTCTGGAAGGCAGTTTTACCAGTTATTTCAAGGGAAAAGATATCCCTGAGAAACCAATGGGTGAAAAAGATATAGATGCTGAAACAGACAATTCTACCGATAAAAAAGATAAAGGTGAAAAAACTAAATCAGGCCAGGAAACAGGCCAGGCTGATAACCAGATACCAAAAGGCCTTGTGGCCCAGAACAGGATATTGGAATCATCCAGGCCTGCCAAAATTTTTGTACTGGGCTGTTCCCAGATGCTCCAGGACAATATGCTTGACCCCCAGGGTCGATCCACCAATGCAACTTTTATATTGAATATCATTGACCACCTCAATGGCCAGGATAAAATTGCTTCCATGAGAAGTAAGCAGCAGACCCTTAACCCCCTTGCTGTGACTACTCCCTTTTCCAGGGGCTTGATCAAGACATTTAATATTGCGATACTGCCTGTACTGGTTATCCTGTTCGGCCTGGGAATACTTATCCAGCGAAACGCAAAAAAGAAAAAAATCTCAAAACTGTTTAATGTATAATCAAGGAATTCAAAAAATATGAAAAAAGAATATGCAATACTGGCTGTGATCATCCTGGCACTGAGTGCTTATCTTGCATTTAAAAAGGACAACCAGAGCAATTACACATTGCCTGAATCCATAATAATTGATTCGGGAGAAATCGACAGAATAATGATTTCCAAAGGCGATAAAACCATTGAATTGTTCCAGAAAGATGACACCTGGGTTTTGACGGATAAAGAATTTAGCGCAGACATGCCCAGTGTGAATAATATATTGGATGTAATAAGAAACCTGAAAATAACTGACCTTATTTCCGAAAACAAGGATTTCATCCGTTATGAACTGGATGCAAAAAATTCCATCGGGGTAAAGGCATTCAAAGGCTCAGGCTCCCTTATGGAATTCAAGATAGGTAAAACCGCCCCAAGCCTTAACCATACTTTTGTAATGCTTGCCAATGACAAGAAT
The DNA here is from genome assembly GCA_002085465.1 of Desulfobacteraceae bacterium 4572_89. The sequence goes on from NBML01000056.1 coordinate 6,329, forward strand.
ATTTATCAGGCAGACAAGAGTTTCAGGGATTTTTTTGATAAATCCATTGACAATCTAAGGGATAAAAAGGTTTTAAGTTTTAAAGAGGATTCCATCAAAAAACTCATACTGGAAAAAGACGGGATAGTTAAAACTCTGAAGACTTCAGAATCAAAGGATGACAAGGGGAAACCCTTTGTTTCCTGGAAATTTGAAGATGGTTCTTCCCCTGACAAAGAGACCATGGATAATCTTTTATCTTCTCTGTCATTTCTGAAATGTAAAGAATTTTCAGACAGCCTGTCAAAGGCTGATCTGGAAAAAGAAACTTCTCTATGTAAAATAACCCTTGAAAATGATACACTAATTGTTTTAAACCTTTTTGACGGGGAAAATGAGGATAAAATCATGGCCGCATCCTCCATGAGTCTTTATTCTTTTTTTCTGGAATCGTTTACAGCCAAAGATATCCTTTCCTATGTGGATAAACTTGCAGGACTTAAAAAGGAAGAAAAAAAATAAATGATAATCAAGCTTGACTAAACTTCTTAAAATAGCATATCAGCCCTACAAATGGCTTGTGGTGATTCCATTTTTGTTCTTCATCACCATGATCCTGGGGCTGATCTGTATTATAGTAGGTTTTATCTTCAGCCAGGATGCAGCCAACATCCTGGCTGTGATCTGGTCCAGGCTCTGTTGCGCCATTGCCCCGTTAAAGGTCATTGTTAAAGGCAAAAAAAACTATCGCCACCACCGCTCCTATGTAGTGGTGGCCAATCATCAAAGCATGGCAGATATCCCGATCCTCCACGGATTCCTGGGCCTGAAAATCAAATGGGTGATGAAAAAAGAACTGGGGAAAATCCCTGTTTTCGGAGCAGCCTGTAACCAGCTTGGCTGCATTGCCATTGACCGATCCAATCATAAATCTGCCATCCAGTCCATAGAAGCGGCCAAAAAAAAATTATCTTCAAAAGCCTCGGTACTCTTCTTTGCTGAGGGAACAAGAAGCAGGAATGGAAAAGTAATGGCATTTAAAAAAGGGGCATTTATATTTGCCATGGAAACCGGAATTCCCATACTGCCGGTTACCATTAAAAATTCTTTTGAGATTCTGCCCTCAGATTCCCTTGACCTTACCCCGGGAACCGTTGAAATCATAGTCCACCAGCCAGTTTATATTACACCAGCCAATGCAGACCATATGGACGAAATAATGGAAAAAACCCGCCAGACCATTGCCCAATCTCTCTAATACAATCCCTCCAAATACAACTCACTGATTTTACACTATTTTTTCTTGCCATTTGTTTTCCTCCCACAAATTTTGATTTTTTACCCCACTTTACTCCCCAAAACAGATATTCGGCTATTACTGCTTTATATATATATTTTATTAAAATTATTTAAAAAAATTGAACTTTTTTCTTGACTTACAGCCCTATTTTAGCAAAAGTGTGTTCTATAGTGGTGGAAAGTGGATGTATATTTTACAAAGGTAACAAAATGTTTCGATCAAGCTCCTTTCATACAATTGACCTAAAAGGCAGGATTATCATTCCGGCAAGATTCCGGAAAGTCTTAAAGGCCGATGATGAGTATGGGGTTGTGCTTTCAATCAAGGATGGCTGTATCTATGCCTTTACCTTCAGTGAATGGAAAAATCTTGAACAAAAAATCCGTGAAAGTAAAACAGTGAGCATGGCGAGATTCAAACGTTTTTTCCTTGGCAATGCCTGCCCCCTGAAATGTGACAAACAGGACAGGATACTCATCCCCCAGAGCCTGAGAACCTATGCCAGCATTGAAAAAGATATAGTCCTTGTGGGGGTTTTGGACCGGTTTGAAATCTGGTCCCGGGAAAAATGGGATCAGGAAAACCTTAAAATGGAGCAGGAACTTGAAAAAGAGGAAGTACAAATAGAAATTGCTTCCCTAGGGTTGTAAAAATGGGCTTTGAACATACCTCTGTCATGCCAAAAGAAGTGCATGAGTATCAAAACCTGAAACCCGGAAATATCTGCGTGGATTGTACCCTGGGTGGTTCAGGCCATGCATTGTCAACAGTCAAGGCGATAATCCCCCATGGAATGCTCATCGGCATTGACCAGGACATGGATGCCATTAACAATGCAAAAAAAATCCTCCTGCCCTTTGAAAAAAATGTTCAGCTTTGCCACAACAATTTTTCAGATCTCCCTGGAATCCTGAAATCTCTTGAAATTCAAGGGGTAAACTCCATAGTTCTTGACCTGGGTTTTTCACTCCACCAGCTAAAAAAAGGTAACCGGGGATTCAGCTTTAATAAAAATGAACCTTTGGACATGAGAATGGATATCAGAAATCCTGTGACAGCAAAGGAAATTGTTAATACGTACAAGCTAAAAGATCTGGTTAATATATTTTTTAAATTTGGTGAGGAACGATTTTCCCGCAGGATTGCTGCAAATATTGAAAAAAAAAGGGCTGACAAACCCATTGAAACAAGCAAAGATCTGGCTGATATCATTGTGGATGCCATTCCCGCAAAACACAGTTTTAATCAGAAAATTCATCCAGCAACCCGGGTTTTCCAGGCTTTGCGCATTGCAGTGAATAAAGAATTGGAACAGCTTGAAACCTTTATGGAAGCAATCCCCTCGCTTCTTGTAAAAGGGGGACGAATCTGCGTGATTTCCTTTCATTCCCTTGAAGACCGGATTGTTAAACACAGCCTGAGAAAATTTGAAAACGGGTGTACCTGCCCCAAAGAGCTGCCCCATTGTGTGTGCGGATTTGTACCCCAGATGAAATTTCTTTTCAAAAAGCCTTTGCTTCCGACAAAAGAAGAAGTTATGGCAAACCCCATGGCCAGAAGTTCTAAGCTAAGGGTTGCCCAGAGAATATGAAACAAAAAATTGGATATAGGTGGCTGGTACTGATTTTGGTCCTGTTTTGTGAACTCATGGTTCATACCTGGATTAGAACAGAATCTACCCAGACCATTTTGAGGATATCCCAGGCCCAGGCAGAAATAGTAAAAAAATTATCCTATGGAAAAGCATTGGCAGTTGAAAGAGACCGGCTCAAATCAGACTCAAGAATCACCAGGATTGCAAGGACTCGCCTGGGCCTTTCCACAAATATATTCAACCAGACCATCTACCTCTCAGAGGAAAACCTATAACGGGAAAAATTCAATGATGGGAAAAGCTCAATAATGGAAAAGGTTCAAAAAATCCAACGCCGAATTCTCATGATCCAGGTCCTGCTGGTGGGCTGCATCTGTCTTTTGGCAGGCAAAGCCTTTGATATCCAGATCCTAAAGGCCCAGGATCTGACACAAAAAGCTGAACAGGGTTATTCCAGATATCTGACCATCAAAGGTGACAGAGGACAAATCCTGGACCGCCATCTCAATAAACTGGGTACAAGCATTGATGCCCCCACCATAACAGCAGACCCTTCCCAGATAAATGATTCAGCCAGGACAGCTGCAGAACTTTCAAAAATTTTAAAAATTAATAAAAAATTAATAAAGGAAAAACTGTCCCGGAAAGGGCGTTTTGTAGTAGTTGCCCAAAAAGTTTCTCCCAACCAGGCCAGGCAGATCAGGAAGCTGGGGTACCAGGGAATCTACTTTGAAAATGATTCCAAACGTTTTTATCCCAATCGAAACCTTGCTGCCCAGGTAATCGGGTTTACAGGAAAAGATGATATTGGCCTGGAAGGGCTTGAATTTAAATACAATGCTATTCTGATGGGAGACACTGCAAAGACAAAAATAAAAAAGGATGGGGCCGGAAGGGTTTTGGATATCCATAAAAACCAACGGGATGAGCTAAAGGGAAACTCCATTGTATTGACCATTGACAAAAAAATTCAATTCCTTTCAGAAAGAACCCTTGAACAGACTGTTAAAGAGTATCGGGCAAAATCCGGCATGGCTCTGGTTATGAAACCCAGTACCGGAGAACTGCTGGCCGTTGCCCATTACCCGGGATTCAACCCCAATAACTACGGGGCATTCAATAGGGAAGTTTA
>NBML01000057.1 GCA_002085465.1 Desulfobacteraceae bacterium 4572_89
CTGCTACACCAGCACCAGTGATGGAGAAAATGTGGCGCTGGTAAGAATAGAAAGCGTTGCGGTACAAGGCTCCGGGAAGCTGAACATCACCGGGGTAAGTAATACGGCGGTGAAGGAAAATATTAAAAACACCTACCAATATATCAAAGCCAATGAGAAAACGATCCTGAGCGACAATCATTCTTTGAAAAACTATGACGTCACCATTCAGGTTACCAATATTCTGGGCGCTGCCATCACTTCTGGTATCGGATCAGCCGTGTACATTGCCATTGTTTCTGCACTTTATAAGAAGAATTTAAAGGCTGGCCTGGCAGTGCTTGGCAATATTTCTGTGGGAGGTGCTATTGAGCGTGTCATCAACTTTGCTGATAAAGTCACCATGCTTTCAGAAAACGGAGCCAAGGCTGTCATCGTCCCCATGGATAATGGATAATCTCAATGAGCTTTCAAATATACCGCCAACGGTTCTCGGTAATACAGATGTCCCTTTTTATCAGAATAATCAAATGCTGATGCAAAAGGCCATACTCATGGATTAAATCCTTATTTTAATTCCTGATTCTAACATCCTGGGGAGTTAATTACTGTAATTATGATCTATTCTTAAACAACACTTTGGACAGTTTTTGTAAGCACCTGTTTTTATTGAGTCTGATGTTTTTACCTCAAACAAACAAGGCTTAATGATTTCAATAAGTTATCTACGAGTAGACAACTTGCTTTTCTTAGTGCAGACTATACCAGACTATCAATCAAGATGTCAAAAGCTAAAACGATGCAGGTTAAGGTTATGTGGAAATATAAAGTAAGGGTAAAAAAGATAAAATTTTTGGAAAATCATGCACACGGCCTTTAGGATTTTTGCCCTGCTCAGTCTGGTGGGGATTATTTTCTCCATGGCCCGGGTAGAGCAGACACCAGACCCGGAGCCAAAACGCTGATTATGTTTTTACCTACCACCCAAAAAGAACTTGACGACCGGGGCATTGACCGACTTAGCCTTTTCAAAGAATTGGAATCAGCACCATGGTTTCCAGTGAAGGATGCCTAAAATTTCACATTTTTTTCACATTTTCTTCACGTCTATTTCATCCTGCCTGTCCTATTCTCTGCCCGTTACAAACAAAAAAAAGGATGAATCCCCGGGTACAAAATGGGTAAAAAAAGGATAAAAAAATGGAATTGCAAAAATTTTCGGGCAAAATAATACTTTCAGTACTGGGCTCTCTTCTGATTATAGTCAGTGGTATTGCGGGCATGAGCCGGATGGCAAAGGCTAACAGAGGACCCGGTCCCCGGGAACCACTTAAAAAGCAGATGTCCGTTGCCGCCATCCCGGTTGTAACAGAGGATATTGCCGTTTGTGTGATGGGCTACGGCCAGGCCAACCCGGTGGTGACAAACGATATCAGCCCCCAGGTTTCCGGGCAAATCATAGACAAAACATCACTTGAACAGGGAGAAATAGTTCAAAAAGGCGAAATGCTCTTTAAGATTGATGCAAGGGATTATGAAACCGTCATGGAAAAGGCCCTGATCCAGGTCAAACTCCAGGAAAACCGGATTGAGCAACTAAAGGTCTCCTATGACAGGGACAGGGAGCGCCTTTTAGTGGTGAAGCAGAACACACGCCTTGCCCAATCAAATTTTTCCCGGTTGACCACCCTTTACAAAAAAAACAGGGTCGGCACATTATCCGGCGTTGAAGAGGCCGAACAAAACTACAATTCCCTGCTGGATACAGAAAAAAGCCTGACCAAATCCATTGATCTTTACCCCCTTCAGATTGCAGAAGCCCAAAACAGCCTGGCCAATTCCCGCTCTGATCTGAAAAAAGCCCGGCTTGATGTCCGGCGATGCACCATCACCGCCCCCTTTACCGGGCGAATCAAAGAGATGCCCATCGAAACCGGCGCCTATATTACCACGGGTACCCAGGCTGTCAAACTGGCAGATGACACTCTCCTTGAAATCCAGGTGCCCTTGAGCGATAAAGATGCATTTGAGGTTCTCGGGCTTCGAGGAAGCCTTCCGAACACGGTCTTAAGTTCAATTTCAAAGGGCCTTGAATGCCAGGTCGAAACCATCACCGGCAATGTCTCCGCAAGTCTGCCTGCCGCCATTCACCGGGTCGTCAAGTATGATTCCGCCACCCGGACATTAACCCTGGCAGTCCGTGTTCTGCCGGATCATAGATCACAGGAAACACCGTCCATCCCCATCATGGACGGCATGTTCTGCAAAATCGCTTTTAAAGGACGCCCCATCAAGGGTGCGGTAAAAATCCCATCTGACCTGCTCAACCCGGACAATACCATCTTTCTTGTCAGAAATAATAAACTCAAGACCATGGGGGTCACCAAGGTTATGGAAGAGAACGGACAGATGTATGTCTCGGGCGCATTTGAGCCTGAAGACCAGATTATTATTACCCAATTGACCAATCCCATTGAAAACACCCCCATTGAAAATAACCAGGTGGACAATAACCAGGGAAACAATAAATTGACAAGCGGTTCCACCCCCCAGGAACCGCCGTCTGCATGGAGTGCATTGGTATCTGATCCTGCTTCACCAGCCATTGCCCCATCCAATCTTGCCTCACCCGATCTCGCCTCTTCCGATCTCGCCTCTTCCGATCTTGCCTCTTCTGGTGTCTCTTCATCCGGCATTGCCGGGAATACAGGAGAGAAGAGATGAACAGCATCATCAAAGCCTTTGCAAAAAACCGTGTTTTTGCCAACCTGCTCATGGTCACCATCCTGGTGGCTGGCATCCTTTCTGCAACAATCATGATCAGGGAAGATATGCCGGAAATGCAGATGGATACCATTTTGATCAGCGTGGCCTATCCCGGAGCAGATCCCGAAGAAATTGAAGAGGGCATTTCCAGAAAAATCGAAGATGCCATTGACGGTCTGGAAGGGATAGACGAATACAAATCCACCTCTTCTGAAGGCATATCATCGACGGTGATTACAGTCATTGACGGATATGACCCCAACCGCCTGTTAGACCTGGTCAACAATGAAGTGGACAGCATAACCACCTTTCCCGAAGATGCGGAAAATCCTTCCATCGTCAGGCCGCAACTCCAGAAAGCGGTAATCAGTCTGGCCCTGGTCAGTCAAATGTCTGAAGCCCGGTTAAAAGAGTGGGCCGATACGGTTAAAAAAGAGATCCAGCGCCTGCCCGGCGTCAGCCAGGTCAACCTTTCAGGAACACGGTCCTATGAGATTTCCGTGGAAATTCCCAAAGAAAATCTATTAAAATATAACATCACCATTGCCCAGGTGGCGGATATCATCAAAAACAGCAGCCTGAACCGGTCCGGCGGCACCCTTAAAACCCATGACCAGGAGATCCGGCTGCGCACAATCGGCAGAAAATACACGGGCAACGAGCTTGCGGGCATTAAAATCATCAAAGGCGGGGACGGCCAGACCCTGTATCTTGAAGACATTGCCGACATCAAAGACGGGTTCACTGAAAACAACCTCTCCATCCGGGCCAATGGTCAGCCTGCGGTTCTTCTCAATATACTGGCAGGCGATGAGGATACCATCAAAATCGCGGACAGGGTTCTCCAATACCAGGAAAAGACCAATAGATCCCTTCCCCAGGGATCTGAAATCATCGTCCTTTCAGACAACACCCTGAGCACAAGAGCCAACCTGGACACACTTTTTTCCAACGCTGTCATGGGACTTGTGCTGGTGTTTATCCTGCTCTGGCTGTTCATGGATACAAAAATATCTTTCTGGGCCGGTATGGGCATTCCCATCTCCCTTCTGGGAGGCCTTGCTGTCGTCAATTTTTTTGGGATCACCCTCAACAAGATCACGCTTTTCGGGCTGATCATGGTCCTGGGGATTGTGGCCGATGATGCCATTGTTGTGGGAGAATCCATTTATTATCATCGTAAGAACGGGGCATCCCCCCTGGATGCGGTTGTCAATGGCGTGTCTGAAGTCGGTATCTCGGTTCTGGCTGCCATTCTCACAACGATTGTGGCGTTTTTCCCCCTGTACAATATTGAAGGAGTAATGGGCAAATTCATTGTGGCCCTGCCCACGGCGGTCATTGCCTGTCTGACTGTCTCCCTTGTGGAGTGCATGATGATCCTGCCAGCCCATCTATCAGATTTAAAGGATATGAACCAGACCCCTGTAAAAAAAAATCCCATTTTAGCCTCTATTGAAAAATTCCACGAATTTACAGTGAATTCTATGGACTGGGCCGCCCGGAAGGTTTATCTGCCGATTTTAAAACAATGTGTGAATTACAGATATATATTTTTCAGTCTCTGCATTGCCGGCCTCTTGTTATGTGCCGGACTTGTGGGTAGCGGCCGGGTTAAATTCAATGTGTTTCCCAAACAGGCCTCAAGCATTGTGGTGGCATCCATTGAATTTGCCCAGGGGACCGCGTTTGACATAACCCAAAATGCAGTAAAAAAACTGGAAGCTTCGGCACGGGTTGCAGCGGATTCAATGACCTCTTTTTCTGAGGAACCATTGATAATCAACATTCTTGCCACCATCGGCCAGTCAGCCGGGGAAAAAGCAGGGAGCCAGGAAAGTTCATCCCCCCATATGGGCGGGGTCAGGGTCACCCTGGTGGATCCTGCTGAAACCGGTATTGATTCAGAAGAGTTCCTCACTGCCTGGGCAAAGGCGGCAGGAGAGGTCAAAGGGGCTCAATCCCTTGACTTTTCCGCATCCAACAGCGGTCCTCCCGGCGCTCCCATTGAAATCTGCATCCAGGGCGAAGACCTGAATCATATCAGTGGGGCCGGGGATCAGATCATGGAAAAGCTTAAAACCATTGACGGGGTGTCACAGGTCCATTCTGACAATGCCCCGGGCAAAAATGAACTGACCTTCCGCCTGAAAAAAGAGGCGGAATACATGGGGCTGGATCTCTCTGATCTGAGCAGCCAGATATACAATGCCTATTATGGCGCCCAGGCCCTGAAAATTCAGAGGGGCAATGATGAAGTCGAAGTGAATGTCCGCTACACCGCAGATGAACGGCAGACTGGTTCAAGCATCAAAGACTACATGATCAAAACCGATGATGACACATGGGTGCCTCTGTCTGCCATTGCCGACATCAGCTATGCTCCGGGGTTTTCAACCATAACCCGCAAAGACGGATACCGCCAGATCATGGTATCTGCCAAAGTGGACACGGCAAAGGTGGTTGCCAACGAAGTGACCGGTCCCCTTGGAGCCGGACTTTTCAAAGACCTTGAGAAACAATATCCCGATATCCGGATCATCCTTGAGGGAGATGCCAAACGGTCGGCTGAATCATTCGGCAGCCTTCTCATCTGGGCTCCCATTGCCATCATGGGCATGTTCGGTATCATTGCCACCGTGTTCCGGTCGTATATACAGCCGGTACTGGTACTGGTTACCGTCCCCTTCGGCCTGGTCGGGGCCGTGCTGGGACACTTTATCATGGGCCACATGCTCTCCCTGCTCTCTGTCTTCGGGATGGTTGCCCTGGCCGGGGTTGTGGTCAATGATGCCATTGTCCTCATTGAACGGATCAACATGAACCTGGAAGAGGGAATGGAATTTTTTGAGGCCATTTTCCAGGGCGGCATCCGGCGTTTCAGGGCGGTCATGCTGACCTCCATCAGCACAATCGGAGGCCTTCTCCCCCTGATCCTCGAAACCAGCCAGTATGCCCAGCAATTGATTCCCATGGGTATTTCCCTGGCCTTTGGCGTGGCATTTGCCACGGTTTTAACCCTGGTAATGCTGCCCTGTCTTTACACCATTATCAATGATCTGAGGTATGCCATGGCAGCCTTGACCGGCAAAAAAGAAATTTTACGGCATACCCTGGAACCAGCGTTCCAGCGCAACGCCGGTGCAAAAACCATGGATCCGATAAAAACCGTTTAGAACGTTAGGGAACTGGAAGAAAAAAATCTACGCATATCGTTCAGGCGTTTTGTTCGTATTCAAGGCGCAACAACAGGAGCATAGTGAACTATGTGCCTGGTGTTGCAACGTAGAAGACGGGCAAAAGGGCAAGCAGGATGCGTGGAGTATTTTCTGGAAGTTCCCTTACCAAAGGAGACAAGATGAAGCACCCATATACTGCCATTATTATTTTTTTGACAATTGCCATGACCCCGGCAATTGTGCCCGGGTCAGCCAGGGTCGCCCTGGCCGGTCAGGATCTTTTAAACCCAGAAGCTGAAAACAGGTCTGAAACTGGATCTGAAACACCCTCTCCCTCAAGTACAACAAAAGATCGCAAAGCCGGGGCCAGCTGGCTGACCCTGACCCGGGCCAAACAGATTGCCCTGGAAAACAACCCGACCCTGGCAGCAGCAATGGAACGGGTCAACCAGGCCAGAGAAGCCGTCAACCAGGCAAAGGCCGACTATTTGCCAACCATCTCTGTGTCAGCTGGCATGGATTATACGGAAAAGACAGAAAACGCTGCTGCAGGTTTTGAAGAAAAAAGATACACCAACCAGGTGTCAGCCACCCAGATCCTGTTCAACGGCTTTTACCGGAAGTACTCAACTCTTTCGGCAAAATATAGGGAAAAAATGAGCCTGGCCGCCCAAGATGACGCAAAACGACTCTTGTCCTGGTCTGTGACCCAGACGTTTTTAAACACCCAGCTGGCCATTGAAAATATTAAAATCGCCCAGGCGGATATGGCGTTTAACCGGGAACAGGAGAGAGAAGCCGTTGCCAAGGAAAGATCCGGCACCGGCTCCTATAGTGATGTGTTGAATTTTAAAACAAAGGTCAATTCTGCCAACTTCTCACTTTTAAGTGCACAGCAGGATCTCAATGAGGCCACCCACGGCCTTGCCGCCCTCCTGGGATACAAAGATGGCTGCCTGCCGGACAAGATGACCATTTCTCGTCTGACACCGAACATGCAGGAGGTGAACCCGGACCTGGAAACCAGGCTGGTTGATGATTTAAAAACAGCAGCCCTTGTTGCCGAACGCCCAGACATAAAAGAGGCATCCCTTGCGGTCCAGAATGCCCAGACCAATATCCAGATGGCAAAATCATCCTATTTCCCCACCATATCCCTGGACGGGGCATACGGCACCACATCAGGGGAGACATTTCATGATGGGGAGAGCATGGGAGTCTCTTTAGGGGTCAGGGTGAGTTTTGATATCTTTTCAGGCGGCGCTAAAAAAGCAAAACTAAGACAGACACTGGCTGAAAAGCGGGAGAAAGAGAGTGACCTTTCAGATGCAAAAAACACGGCCGTCTCCAATATAAAGATATCCATCCAGAATATCGCCACGGCACGCCAGCAGCTGGCCCTTCAGACTGAAAACACCCGCTTGATGGAAATCACCAGAGACCTGGTACAACAAGAGTTCAATGCTGGTCAGGCCTCCCTGGTCCGTCTCAACGAAGCCCAGACCGACCTGGTGGCTGCCCAGGGAAATCTGTCCTCAGCCGGAGTTGCACTTATCCTTGCTCTGGAAGAGTTTGACTATTATATTGGGAAAAATATCAACCCGGCTTAAAAGGACAGCCATGAAACACAATATCAGAGTACTCATTATAGAGGATAATCCGGCCATCGTTGAAAATATGACAGATTTTCTGGAATCAAAGGGCTATATTCTTGATTTTGCCATGGACGGCATTGGCGGACTGCACCTGGCCCTGACCCGGGATTATGATGTCATTGTACTTGACATCATGCTGCCGGGCATGGACGGAATCACCCTTTGCCGGAAACTGCGCCTGGAATCAGACAAACAGCTCCCTGTCATCATGCTGACAGCCAGGGACACCCTTGAGGACAAACTGCTGGGTTTTGATTCCGGTGCTGATGATTATCTGGTAAAACCCTTTGCCTTAAAAGAACTGGAAGCCAGGATAAAGGCACTTACAAAACGCAGGAAGCCGGACAACAAAGTCCTGAACATCAGCGATCTTCAAATGGATACAGGCACCTGGGAAGTCAGCCGCCAAGGAAAGATCATCCCTTTGAACAACACCTGCCTTGCCATCTTGAAACTGCTCATGGAAGCCTCGCCCAATGTGGTCTCCCGGCAAGAGATGGAAAACAGCCTCTGGGGAGATATGCCCCCGGGCAGTGATGTGCTGCGCAGCCATATTTACACCCTGCGCAAAAAAATTGACAAGCCCTTTGACCATACTCTCATGGAAACCGTCCACGGTATCGGTTTCAGGCTCAAGGAATAGTTGTATGAAATTTTATCAGTCTATCCGGTTCCGGATCGTAGCCGGCACCCTGCTGTTCGGCACCCTGTTGATCATTCTTAATTCCGGGATCACATTCTTTGTGCTGGGCCACAACTGGTCCAGAATGGTTCAGAATCTCATTGACACTGAAATGGACACTTTTTTATATAAATATGAGAAAGACCGGACCACACCCTTACCCCACTCCAAATATATCAAGATGTACAAAGGCCTTGAAACGATGCCTGAACCATTGAAAGAGCTGGTAAAAAACCTGGTGCCGGGAGTCCATGCCGTTCCGCCGTCTAAAAGTAAAAAACATCCTGTCCATGTGGGGGTCATCCGGCTGCCTGACACGCCGGCCCCTTATTTTATGATTTTTCACAGCAGACAATTTTTTGAAGAAAATTCACCCCTTAATCCCAAAAAGATCCTGAGGATTTCCCTTGCTCTCTTGCTCATTCCGGGAATCATCATCGGATTTATCGCTTCCAGGATGCTCTATGCCCCGGTGGTGAGACTGATGGGACAGATCAAGGGCCTGAACCCAGATAACCTGCCGGACCGGTTTTACGACAAACACTCAACCAGTGAAATCGGGATGCTTACCCGGACCATCGAGGAGACCATGAATAGAATCAATGCATTCATAAAGCGGGAAAAACAATTTACCCGGGATGCCAGTCATGAACTGCGAACCCCTTTGACCATTGTTAAAGGAGCCGTGGAAATCATGGAACTCCAGCCGGAAATAGAAGACAACCCTTTATTGAAAAAACCCATCCAAAGAATTTCCAGATCGGTTCAAACCATGGAAACCACCATTGACACCTTTCTTTGGCTGGCCAGAGAAGAGAGCGAACCTGAAGAGAGCTGCCCTGTTGAACCCGTGATTCAAAGAGCGGTAAAGGATTACCAATATTTGATTGAAAACAGGGAGATCACACTTGAAATCAATATGCTTTACAACAAATCTGTAAATGTCAGAGAAGAGGTTCTTTATATTCTTGTCACCAACCTGGTCCGCAATGCCATCCAATTTACAACCAGAGGAACCATCACCATCACCCTCCGAAAATCCTTTATTGAGATCCGGGATACCGGTGAAGGTATTGAAAACAATCAACTCCATTCAGTGACTCAAACCCATATCAAAGGGAAAGACAGCCAGGGATTTGGTCTGGGCTTAAGCATTGTCTCCCGTTTATGCAAACGCTTTGGCTGGAAACTGGATATTGGCAGTCAACCTGGAAAAGGAACCCGGGTTAGAATCCTTTGGTGATATTAACAATCGGGCCTGTATTGTTGAGGTTTAGAACATTCATGGATAATGTAAAAAGGTTTAACTCTTAGAATTCGAAAAGACTTCTATGTTGTGTTTTAAATGATTTTGGTAACCGTTCACAGGGTACTGCACCTGCTGCGTTGGCGGGCATTTGAAGTACATGAGTACGTCTGCATGCCCGTCGCCTTGCATCTGCAGCACCCTGTCAACGCTTACAATTCGGCAAATTGACTGTGAACGGTTACTGATTTTGATAAAGTGTGGACTGACAGGGATAGTCTGGGGCAATTTCCCACCAGAAAATCGGCCATTGGCCCACAGGTAGTCCTCGCCTCAAACATCTCGTTTTGATTCGCTCTGTATCATTTAAAATGAATCGTAGCTCAATGAGGGTTGGCAGGCTGAGCTACCAGGCGAACGCCAAGGGCTGCACAGACCTTATTAATCGTGTCAAATCGAGGTTTGGCGTTTGGTTTAAGCGCTTTATACAGGGCTTCACGGGTTATTCCTGAAGATTTGGCAACTTCGCTCATACCACGTGCCTTGGCAGCACCCCCCAGAGCGTGGGCCAGCTCGGCAGCATCACCGTCTTCAATCACCATAGTGATGTAAGCAGCAATGTCTTCTTCGCTTTTAAGCTGTTGGGCCATATCAAAATCCGGCAGATCTGTGATTCGTTTTTTCATGGTTCAATCCTCCAAAGTGGCTTCCCGCTGTTTAGCTTTGGCAATGTCGCTGTCCTGGCTGTCCTTGTCTCCCCCACCAAGCATGACGATCAGAATTTCACCTCGCTTGGCGTAGTACATTCTCCAGCCTGGCCCGAAATGCTCCCTCATTTCAAAGACGCCTTCGCCCACTGATTTTACATCACCGAGGTTGCCACGCTGTGCTTTATCAAGGCGGCGACTTAGGCGAAGCCTCGTAATGCGGTCTTTCAAGCTGTTAAGCCATTTGTCAAATTCGGGTAATGTTTTAACCGTATACATATAGAAAATGTAATCGATCGAATACAAAAAGTCAAATAGAACCTAAAGTGTTACCGCCGGGCGTGATCGCCACCAGTCGTGGTGATACAACAGGGCACCTCTCCAGCCGGTAACAACGTCCTCCCCCCTTTACTTTTTATTTTCTTCTTTT
>NBML01000058.1 GCA_002085465.1 Desulfobacteraceae bacterium 4572_89
GGTGGGGGTGGTCATGGCTGGCGGTAACATTTGTATTGAATAAAATAGTCATATACTTTGTCATACCTGCCCCCTTAAGATAAAAGTTTATAATAAAGATTTTCATTTCAGGCCTAAAAGCATCCTTTTGCATCCAATTGAACCACCTCCTTTATGTAAATGGGCTTTGCCCGGGATTTTCAAAATGACAGAGTGAATTTCATTATAATAGTACGTTCAGGGAAATAATCCGGGTTGGCTGGATCTGTATCTTCAAATGTAAATTTTTTATCAAAAAAGTTTTTTGCTTCAAGGGTTACCATACCGGTTCGTCTGGGAAGACGATATCCAATGCCTGCATCCACCACCCAGAAGTGATCATCTCCGGGCACAATGTTTGAAAAAAGATCAGTGAATTGACCGTTCTGAAATACATAGGTTGTTTTCATCCGGGCAATAAAACCTGCTGGATGAAAAAAACTGACTCCCAGGGGTAATCTATGGGTTTCAAGCCTGGTAAATGATCCACCACCAACCGGGTCGGAGTTTTTTTCAAATGTCTCATATTGATAGTCTGCACTCAAAGCCATCCAGTTTTTCGGTGCCCAGTATAAATAGGTACGTAATAATTTTGTTTTCCAGTCAGCTTCATGAATTTCAAGAGTATAGTCAGGGGGCGGAGAATATTCAAAGGGCACTTCCATATTCCGCCGGGACAATTCCAGACCCCCGTACAGATTTTTAGAAAATTTTTGATCAACAGCAACACCGTAACGCAAGGATTCAGTCCCTTCCGCATCATGGAAAAACTGATTGAATCCTGCCACCTGGGTAGGTTCCAATGTCTGGCTCGATAGCAAGGTCCTTTGCAGGGTCCTGAATATGGATGCTCTCAAGGTAGTGGCAGGATATGGGTTCCACAAGATCCCGAATTTTGGATTGAACTGATTTTTGTCCACAATGGCCCCTTCAAGCAGGTCACCACTGCCACCCAGAATCCAGGTAAGATTTTTGGGAGAATGGAGATAGGCATAGGAATAAAAGTTTGTGTGGTAGATATCCTTTTCAATAATATACGGCGGAACGGGCCCCATTTGCTCTATACTTTTTCGATCCGCGTTGAAATAGCCCAGGCCATTGATCAGGAAAAAGCGTTTCGAGCGAAATAAGTGCTGGCCCTCTGCTATGAAACCATCTTCTTCATCTAATAACTCGACCCCAAAATCAGGATAATCTAGTTTAAATTCTTTATTCTGGTATATCAAGGAGGAAATAAAACGGGAATGGGGGCCAAAGGAATGGTGATAGCCCAGAGGGAGTGGGATCATCTGGATCAAGGGCCTTGGCCTGGATAAATTGCTCCCTGGTTTTGGCTTCCCTTTTTTCCTCAAAATAGGCTTTCCCCAGATAACTGCGAATAAGGGAATTGCCGGGATCCAGGCTGGCTGCCACCTCAATCTCACTTCGGCCCTGTTTTAAATTTCCCTCCCGGATAAAGGCAAGGCCAAGTCCCAGACGGGGGATCGGGTCTGATGGCTCTAATTCAATGGCTTTGGTAAATGCCTGGACTGCCTTCCTTGTTCTTGTCTGGGCAATATAGGCAAATCCAAGAACTATCATGGGTCTTGCCAGAAAGGGATTGAGTGTTACGGCTTTCTGGGCAGTGGCAACAGCCTGGACATGATCACCAAAAGATAAAAACAGCTCTGCCAGTCTTGCCCGGGCCAGAGCATTCTCTGGATCCAGTGTTATCGCGACCTTAAGGTTTGCCAGAGCTCCTCTAAGGTCGAATCTGGATTGCAGCACATAGGAAAGGGCTACCCTGGCTGTTGCAGATTTCACGTCCAGTTCAACAGCCCTTTGCGCC
Source organism: Desulfobacteraceae bacterium 4572_89 (assembly GCA_002085465.1). The sequence goes on from NBML01000058.1 coordinate 1,847, forward strand.
AGGTCCTAGGTCTTCTTGGAAATCCCGGGGACGATAATCCAATACAGGCGGATAATACAGAGCCCATTGCACAGCATCCCTGGGACTGGCAACCATGCGCAGGGCAGGGGCCTGCCCTTTCCTGGCCTGGGCAGACTGCCCCCTGGATAAAACAAGAGTTCCTGAATCGTTGACAGCTGAGATCTACTAGAAAAGAGTCTTTTTTTTCTTCCTGATTAATGGTGAGGATGGTCATCTGATCGAGTCTCAGGCTTGATTCGTTGGAAAGAAGGATTGAAGTTCGGCTCCTCTTCTGGGTTCTCATCATGTCGCCATGACATAAAACATGGTTCAATCCAACAGGGATCCATGTGTTTTCGCCTGCTTTGCGCACTTCAACTGTACCCTGCAAAGATACGACTTTGCCGACCCAGTGCTTGCAATTTTCAGATGCCCCGGCAGCTAAGATCGTTCCTGTCCAGCACAGGGTGACTAGGAGAACCCCTATCCATAACATAACGCGGCATTTTTTCATTATTTTTTTCCTCTTTTTATTTTTTATCCATGTAAACCACTCCATCCCAGGTTTTCGGTGGAGGGAATTTTAAATAATGCCCTAGCTGTTTTAGATAAAAATGTGAGGGCCCATCCTGCCCGTTTATCTGTATTGTCTGATTAAAAAAACAACTGGCTTTTTCCCAGGATTGATTTTTATAGGCCTGCAATGCCCTGGAAAAAATTTTGCAAATTTTTCTCTGCCTGTCACTTGATTCATTAATTGGACATATCAATTCAAAGACCTCAACCGGCAATGTTTTTCCCAACAGAAAAAATCGGCCCAGACCCCTTGTGAGAAAACCCGTCAATTGATCCATAACCTCCCCGGAAACCAGTATTCTGGTACCCAGATATTTATTCAGGCCCTCCATCCTGGAGGAGGTATTCACTATGTCGCCGGTGGGACGATATTCATAATGGTCAATGGCCCCTACATTCCCCAGTGAAATTTGCCCGTAATGTAACCCGATTCGGGTAGGCAGTTCCGGGTTTTCTGCGGAATGATTAAATTCCTGGACCGCTTTGGAGATATCCAGTGCTGCAAGGCAAGCCTGGTTCCTTAGAGAGGGATCAGGATCGGTTTTGGCCCAAAGGGCAAGCATGGCATCTCCTACAATATTAATAACAATGCCGCTATTTTGCTTTACCGGTTTAAAAAGGATTCTATAATAGTGGTGCATAAGGATGGAGAGGGCTTTGGGGGACATGGTTTCGGACAGGCTGGTGTATTGTCCTGCATCCGTGCACAAGCAGGTCCCGTATACTACCTGGCTGGCATTTTTTTTCAGGGAGATATTTTTTACCAACTGGTCAATCACAGTATTGGGTAGATAATACCCAAACGCCTGCCTTATATTTTGTCGTTCCTTGTTGGTATCAGAGTATTTCCATAAAACAGCTCCCAGAAAAGCAGCAGGGGACTCTAAAACCAGGGGAATCATGACAGGAAACCAGGTTCCATTGTATTTAAATTGATACAGGGCATGGACCAGATAAAAGATGGATGTCCCTCCAAGGGTTAAAGCGGAGAACCTGGTGGGAAGAAAATAGAAAGCAAGGCCCAAGCCAAGCCCCCATAAAAAAACAAGGGAACCATGGAATCCCCAGTGGAGGGGATGAATCGGCATATTCTCCAGAAGATTGGCAAAAGCCGTGGCTGTCATTTCAACCCCTGATATATCCACTCCGCTGGATTGGGAATAGGCAGTAGGAAATCCATCTTTATGATTGGGGACCCATCTTTCTGAATACCCGATAAAAACAGCTTTGCCGCTAAATTCAATTTGCTTTTCACTGGCAACGGGCTGGGCCATTTGCTGGATAACATCACAATAAGAAACCGTGGGTATGGTGCCGGCTGGGCCATAAAAATTCAGATAACGACTGTCTACTCCCTGATACATCTTTATCAGGGATTTGAGAGTCTGGTATTTTTCAGGATCATGGGCCAAGGCATGTGATTTTTTTAATTCCAACAACATCTGGGCGCTGAGGGATGGATTTTCTCTAAAAAATTTTTTCGCAGAGAGGATGAACCCATTCACGTTTATGTTCTGAAATATGTTTTGTTTGTCCACTGGAGAATGATTGTTTCCCGTGGCCCCGCAGTTTAGAAAGAGAAGGATTTACTTTTACCCATCAACCTATAAGTGATTGGGTTTGGGGTCAACTATAAAATGAATATTGTCTAAAAAAATAGTAAGTGCCTTTTTAAAAAGCCCCGTTTCTTATCCTTTGAAGGGGCGGATCTAATGTGGGTGGATGCTGAAACAGCAGCCCTAGGGAGGGGGCTTCGCACCAGCCAGGCCGGTATTGATCAGATTACCACCCTGCTGGCTGAAATGGGTATTACCACCCTGGCCTTTGACATTCCCTTTGGCATCATGCATTTTATGAATCCCATGGCCTGGAGTGTATTTCAATTCCCGTTGATGAACTTAGAAAAGCTAACGGCGCCATGGGCTGTATGACCGGGATTCTGGGCCGTGAAAAGGCTTAATGCCAATGATCCTTTTATTTTTCTTCAATGGGATGGGTGGTATGGTTGAACTTCAGGCAGAATCGACCGTCTATTTCTTCGATATACCTGGATAATTTTACAAGGGCGTGCTGGGTAAATTTAATAAGGTGTTCAGGGGTCTGACAATAGAGGTTGTCTTTTTTGATAAATAATTGATCCGGGGTAAGGTCCATGACAGCCCTGGTGTTTAATATGAGTTTGATCTGTTTTTCCACAATGATATCATGCACGAAAAGGGCCGTGTCCTCGTAAGGGAAATAGACCTTTTCTTCGATTTCATCCGTGACCTGGTATACATGATATCCTTGGTCATCTTTTTGAATGGAGGTATTAAAAAACCGGATGATTTTAGGGTGTTCAAATTTTCCGTGTTCATTGTGCCAGATTCCGTGTTTATCCAGCCAGAATACAGCCTTTTCTTTGGGTACCAGTATCTGTTTTTTTGTTGACGTCATTTGGCATTTTTCCTTCTTGATTTTTTAAATATCTGACTTCTATATGTAACTCAAAAACGGATACAGAACAATAGATAACTCTAATCTTGAATTTGCCCCGTGTGCTGACTGAACCTAGGGAATGGGGATTATTACTCCTGATTCAATGGGAGATTTATGATGAATTTTGTACCCCTTCCTGGAAGAGATTCAACATTGATGGTTCCCTTATGATTTTCTACAACAATAAAATAGGATATATACAATCCCAGGCCTGTTCCAACTCCAACGGACTTGGTTGTATAAAAGGGTTCGAAAATTCGTGTTTTTGTGTCCTCATCCATGCCCGGACCATTGTCCTGGATTTCTATTAAAGCCGAATCAGAATCCAATGCCGTATGAATGGTAAACACTGGAGAGGTTTTTTCAGGGTTGTCCATCATTGCATGGCCACCATTTTTTAAAATATTGAAAAAAACCTGCTGGATTTTGCTTATATCACAGGGTACATGGGGAAGGCTTGAAGAATAGTTCCGTATGATTTTTATTTTTTTAAAATCAAGTCGTTTATTGAGGTCATAATCTTTTTCCATGATCTCAATGGTCTGATCCAGAACCCTTGATATATCCAGCAATGAATAGGAACTATTGCTTTTCCGGCTGAAGGTCAGCATATTGGTTACAATATCAGCCGCCCGCCTGCCTGCATCCAGTATTGATGACAGCATTTGAAAAATTTTGCGGTTTTCCATATAGGCATTAAGCTTTTTGAGATCGATTCCCAGATATTCAGCCTCCTGCTGGTTCTTCAGCATATCCGGTTTTGTCCTGTTTTGAATGACCTGGGCACTCTGGATGATACCGGCAAGGGGGTTATTGATTTCATGGGCCATCCCAGCGGCAAGACTGCCGATTGACTGCATCTTTTCCGTCTGGATCATCATTTCTTCCATATTGACCCGGTTGGTGGCGTTATCAATTCGAATCACAGCACCATCAATTCCCTTGCTGACAAGGGGATAAACCGTTACATCGTAAAAAAAGCGTTCATTATTCAGGGTGATTTCAATTCTCTGTTCTTTTTTTATTTCACCCTTTTCCAGGGCATGAAAAATAATGGATTTCTCTTTTTCAAGCAAAGGAAAAACATCAAAAACGACCTGGTTTGCAGCCTGTTCAAAACTTTTTCCGCTCAATGCTCTGGCTTCTGTATTCCAAAGAGTAACCCTTGCCCGGGTATCAACTCCAATGATGATAGAGGGCATGGAGTTGATAATATTGGACAGCATGGCCCTGAGGGAAACATTGGAGTCTTCTACATTCAGCTTTGATTGTTCAAGATCGGTTATGGCGTTTTCCATACTGTCTGCCATTGAATTAAATGCCTTGCCCAGCTTGCCCATTTCATCGGAAGATTTAATATCCAGACGGTATTTCATCTCTCCTTTTTGAAAACGGGAAATTCCTTTGATCAAGGTAGTAATTTTCCCGGTCAAGGCAGATGCCATCAAAATCGCAATAAGGATAACAATTATAACCATTGCGCCTGTATAGATTGTTAGCCGGGTGGCTGTCTCCCCCAGAGACATTAAAATCGCATCCTGGTTTTTTCTGTTCTGGCCCTCAATGGCCTGAACATATTTTTTTTCAATATCTTTTATTTGCTTTGCTGTAATATCTGCGGGTTTGTGAAATTCATTGACATTTGCACCAATGGTCACAAATCCGAATCCCCTTGAACTATTGCCGTACTGGCCTGTGTGATAGGGTATGGAAGCTGCGGTTGTCAGCTTTTTTAATCCACTCCAGTGAATCACAAATGATCCAGATCCTCCATGCTGAGTGATATTGTTCCACCCGTCACATTGGGGAGCAAAGTTCAGATATCTGCAATCCAGCCCCACAAGTCCCTGTTGAACCAGTTCTTTTGAGGATTGTTTGCCATGGGACTGGTTTTCATACTCTGGCAATGAATTTAAAAACAGGGTGGTATCCAGATTGCTTTTTTTCCAGTCTTGATAAAATTTATCCTCCAGCCATGGCATGGCAGGCTCTCCGGTTTCAGGGTCATATCCAACAATAAAAAAATCCCTGGGATGGGAAATGTTGCGGCCTTTAAAATCCCACATAAAGGCGTAATTTCCTGAAGATGCATCTGAAATAGCTGAATACCGTTCTTCAGTGGGAACAATATGGTCGGTAAATTCCATAATATGGGTATGATCCAGGGCCAGAGTAACATACCCCTTGATTTCATTGTTTGCCACAACGGGCATGGCCCACCGGACCAGTCCCTGAAACTTTTTACCCACTGGATTTTCCTTGCCCGCATATCCAGACTGCTCGGGATGGAAGGTAATCCCCATTTGACTGGCTTTCGATTTGGTATAGGGTCCAATCACAGGGGAATTGACATATGCACCGACCACTTCTGAAACATAAATTTCTCCTGGTTTAAGTTTTTTTAATTCTGTGAAATAGTTTTCAGCTTTGCAAAAAGTCTGATCTTTGTGTGAAATATCTCCCAGGGTGTTGGGCAATATGTCGGAAGAAGTGATTTTGATCTGCTCCTTTCCCAAAAGATCAACAAAGGTTATTTCCAGATATAACGGGATTTTTTTTTCCTTTCCGCTTATTTCCCTTCCCCTGTAGTGAAAATCAAGTTCATTGTCTTTGTTTTTCGCAGTAACAGATTGATCAGGATCTGGTAAGGGATTTGCTGGAATCCAGGCATCTCCCTTATTATTCATTATCCAGGGATCATGGAGAATAATGGTTTTTTTCCGGGTGTTTAAAAATTTTTCATATATAATTTTTTTAGAAGGCAGGAGGGACGCCAGCTGGATATCCTCATCCCGGTCCTTTAAAAATGCTGCCACACGGAGGGCAGTGTCTGTTGTCAACCGTTCAATTGCCTCCCGGGACCTGAGATCAAGGGCACGAATTGAGCTTGAAGTGGCAAGGCTGGCAACCTGCCTGGTCGTCTCGGCACTGGTGTCTGCCATTTTCTTGACATGGGTTTCCAATGTGCTTGCCAGGGTTGAAATTTCATTCCATGCAAACCATGCTAATACAATCAGGGGAATAACTTTGATGAGGATGAATATGCCGATGAGCTTGTCTCTGATGCTTGCTTTGTATCCGGCCAAAATTGATCTCCCTGGTAAGTTGCGTATCTATTTGATCCAAATCCGATAACAGGTGGTAAAGATTTTTATGAACCAAATAAAACCATATCAAAATTAATTTGTTAATTCTTATCAATGTGCATCATTGTTGTAAAGTAAAAGCTTATCAATCAACAACGTCTTTACTTGTTTTTTGGATTCATTTATGGTGGAACAGAAAAGAGAATTGTGTGAAGGCCATGAATGTTTTTTGTGGATGTCGGGTAAGGAATCAAAAGGGATTTTATCGGGACAAAAAAAGAGGTGTTTATGTTGGCTAGAAACGTAATGGACAAGAACTTCCATTCCCTGGGTCCGGGGTTGAGCATCACTGATGCGGTGAAAATGTTCAAGTCTGCTGGCATTGCAGAGAATAAAAAAATATTCGGTATGATGGTCATGGATTCAAAGGACAGACTGGTGGGCATGATTTCCATGTATGACATTTTGCTGTTTATCCAGCCAAAGCATATCAGGATACTGGGGGAGATGGAAGATCTGCCTGCAGAACCTCTGTTTGAAGGCATTTTGAATCGGGTAAATAATGTCCGGGTGGAAGACCTTATGACCACGGACCTGATAATAGTGGGGCCGGATACCCATTTGATCATGGTCATGGATATCATGATTCAAAAGCATATCCGCAGGCTGCCTGTGGTGGAAAATAACAAGGTTATCGGGATTGTTTATCGGTCGGATCTTTTTTACCATTTTATGGAAACCATGGTGGACCAGTGAAAAAGGGGAAACCAGATGCCGATTTTTAAAGATCGCAGTGTGCTGACAGGAATAACAGTCAGGCAGGCCATGCAGAGGGCCTTTATTCGTATGCCTTTGGCCGCACCAATTTTTCTTTGTGTCCGTCAGATGATCAAGTCCAAGGTGGATATTGTTCTTGTGGATAATGACCAGGGAGAACCTGAAGGTGTGGTTTCTAAAACCGATATAATGGGGGCTTTTTATGCTGGTTTACCACAAGAGACCTGCCTTGGGGATATCATGATGGGGCCGGTGCAGATCTGCTGGACTGATGAACCAATTGAGCAGACATTGGATGCCATGAAGCAAAGTTGCATTCACCAGATATATGCAGGGGTGCCCAGTGAAAGAAAAGTATTGGGCATACTCAGCTATATTGATATTGTAGGGCTTTTATACCGGTATTGTAGGCAATGCAGAAAAAGCCATCGATACGCCAGGGGTCCTGAAAAAGAAAACTTGCCAAGACTCCGGGCAAAAGAGGTGATGACAACTCAGGTCATGGTTTGCAAAAAAACAGACACCCTGTACCAGGTCATGGATATATTGTCCATTCGCAAGCTTAAGGCCATTCCCATTGTGGATGAAGCAGGACTGCCCCTGGGCATTATTTCCAAAACAGATCTTGTACTTGCCTTTGTCCATGGAATTTCTCCTGACAGCCCGGCAGAGGATATAATGAATTCGCCGGTGGCCTCCTGCGGCCCTGATGTTTTGCTGTCCCATGTGATTTTAAAAATGTTTGTAACCGATATCCAGCATCTGTTTGTCCTGGATTCATATTTAGAAAGGATTCAAGGGGTGGTTTCCCTTTCTGATGCTGCCCGGTTCAGATCAGGAACCTGCAGGGCTTGCAATGCCAGCAGGGCCTTTGATTAATAAAGGAAATCCCATGGCTGAACAGGCTCCATTGAGCCGGATACCTTCCCTGGTTTTGTCAAAGGCCGGGGAAAGCCTGCCAGTGGCAAGAATTATTCCAGAATTATGCCATGCCCTGGCATCCCATAAACGGGCTGTGCTCCAGGCACCACCCGGTGCCGGTAAAACTACTTTTGTTCCACTGGCTCTTTTGGATCAGCCCTGGCTTGGCAGGAAAAAAATTATTATGCTGGAACCCCGGCGACTGGCTGCCAAGGCCTGTGCCGCTCATATGGCATCTATGCTGGGGGAAAAACCTGGTCAGACAATTGGCTACCAGATTCGCATGGAAAGATGTATCAGCAGGGAAACCCGCATTGAAGTCATCACCGAAGGGATATTGACCCGGCAAATCCAGTCAGATCCATCCCTGGAAAAGGCGGGGCTTGTGATCTTTGATGAATTTCATGAACGCCATATTCACAGTGATCTGGGCCTTGCCCTCTGCCTGGAGGCCGGTGAAGTATTTAATGAGGATCTGCGTATCCTTGTCATGTCTGCAACCATGGACATGTCCGCCATATCAGTACTTATGGACAATGCACCCATGATTGCCTCCCAGGGTAAAACCCATCCGGTTGTCACCCATTACCTGCCACCAAAACCTGTATCCCGGTCCCTGGGTAAAGAGATATGGAAACGGTTTTAACAGAAAATCTATGCTTTTGCGGATCTGGTAAGGATCTTTCCATCCTGCCCCTGTACGGTAATTTGACCCGGAAACAACAGGCTGCTGCCATTGCACCCTCATTACCGGGTCAAAGGAAAATAGTCCTGGCCACTTCCATTGCAGAAACATCCCTCACCATAAAGG
>NBML01000059.1 GCA_002085465.1 Desulfobacteraceae bacterium 4572_89
GCCACCCGTTTAAATCCAATTTGCCTGGCGAATATCTCCATCTCTTTGAATTCTTCCGGGGGATAATATTTTTTGACTTTCAGGTGCTGGCGGCTGGGTTGAAGATATTGTCCAATGGTCAAGATCTCACAGCCATGGTCAAAAAGATCCTGCATTGTCTGTTCAAGCTGGACCATGGTTTCTCCCAGACCCACCATGATACCGGATTTGACGGGCATGGATGGATCAAGAATCTTTGTATTTTTTAATAAATCCAGAGACCGCTGGTATTCTGCCTCAGGCCTGGCCTTACCATACAATGAGGCAACAGTCTCGATATTATGGTTAATAACATCTGGTTTTGCATGTACAACTATCTCTAAAGCATTTATATCACCCTGGAAATCAGGGATCAAAACTTCAACTCTGGGTGGTTGGATCTCACCCGGTGAGGTCAGAACATCCTTAACAGCCTTGATAACTGCTGAAAAATGGGCAGCCCCTCCATCGGGCAGATCATCCCGGGTCACCGAAGTCACCACCACATAGCGAAGGCCCAGTTTTTTTGTGGCCTTTGCCACCCGCATGGGTTCTTCGGAGTCAACGGGCAGGGGAGACTTTGATGTTACATTGCAGAATTGGCAGTGCCGGGTACATTCAGAACCCAAAATCATAAAAGTTGAAGTGTTTTTTGAAAAACATTCAAACATATTGGGGCAATTGGCTTCCTGACAGACGGTTTTGAGGTTTGCTTCGGAAAGAAGTCTGGTTACACGCTGATAGTCACCTCCCAGGGGCAGGCGTTTTTTCAGCCAGGCTGGTTTGCCTTTTTTAATGGTGGATTGAGAAGTGGATTCGTCTGTATTGCACATGGTTACTCCCTGATGATATCAATATCAAATATAGTAGAAAATTGTTGAACAATTATATTGCAGGCCTTGTTCATGAGAGCCTGATCCCTTATATCGCTTTTGCCGCCCTTGTGATTGTTGCGTTCATACTCTTTAGTATCGGAGTTATTAGTTTTAGATTGATATGATCTGGCAGTTTCCCAGGCAATTGAAGTCATGGCAACATTTTCAAGGCCGCAGGGGTTTATCCAGGAAAAAGGGGTGAGATCCAGGCATACATTTAAGGCAAGGCCGTGGATGGAAATCCCTTTTTTAATGGAAATCCCCACGCTTCCAATTTTTTTATTTTTCACCCACAGGCCATGATTTTTTTCACTTCTGTCCGCAGATATATTGAATTTTTTTACCGTTTGTTTCATGACCTCTTCCATGCCATGGACAAAATCTGCAACCCCTATTCCAGCCCTGACCAGATCAATGATTGGATAGAGAACGGCCTGTCCAGGTCCGTGAAAAGTGATGTTGCCGCCCCGGTCGGTCTGGACAATTTTAATTCCATGGGATGAAAGAAACTCCTCTGATACAATAAGGTTCTCTTTTCCTCCCCGCCGTCCCAGGGTATAGACTTGGGGGTGTTCCACCAATAAAAGCCGGTCCGGTTCCAGGGGATTGTTTGTTTTGGCGTTGAGAAAGGAGAGCTGAAGGTCCAGCGCTTTTTTGTAATCCAGGGTGTTTAAATCCGAGAATACACAGGAGCGCCGGACCTTTTTTGCTGGTTCAGGTTTTACCGGTTCAGGTATCAACCTCTCAGGCATGGCTTTCTTGCAGCAGCAACTTCGTCCAAACGGGTTACCTTGGTGAGAAGCGGGGCTTTTTTCAGCTCTTCTGGATTTTCCAGGGCTTCCAAAGCAATGGCTTTAACCGCATCAATGAACTGGTCAATATCTTCTTTTGATTCGGTTTCAGTGGGCTCCACCATAAAGGCTGCTTCCACTACCAGGGGAAAATAAACTGTGGGAGGATGAAATCCATAGTCCAGCAGTCTTTTTGCCATATCCATGGTTGTGATATGGTGCTCTTTTTGAAGTTTATCATTAAACACACATTCATGCATGCAGGGCCGGTCATAGGCAAGATTCAAGACATCCCGCAGGCTTTCCTTTATATAATTTGCATTAAGAACAGCAAGCTGTGAAGTCTTGCGCAGTCCTTCACCGCCCATGGAAAGGATATAGGAATATGCCTTTACCATAACTCCGAAATGGCCGTAAAAGGTGTGCATCCTTCCAATGGTATCCGGGCAGTCTGTTACAAATTTATAGGTGGAAAGGTCTTTTCCTTTCCTATTTTTTTCGATCCGTGGAACAGGCAAAAAGGGAATCAATTCCTCTACAACGCCAACAGGGCCGGATCCTGGTCCGCCACCGCCATGGGGGGTGGAAAAGGTTTTATGCAGGTTCAGGTGAAGCACGTCAATACCCAGGTTGCCTGGCTTGACAACTCCCATGATGGCATTCATGTTGGCACCATCTCCATATACAAGGCCACCCTTTGCATGTACAATCTCAGCAATTTCTTTGATATTTTCTTCAAACAGTCCCAGGGTATTGGGGTTGGTTATCATTATGCCGGCAGTGTCTTCATCCATGAGTGCAGCAACTGTAGCTGGTTCTAATATTCCTTTTTTTCCGGATGAAACATTTATAGAATCATATCCACAAAGACTTGCGCTGGCTGGATTGGTGCCATGGGCCGTATCAGGAATAATAATTTTAGACCGCTGCTTTCCTTTTTTGGCATGATAGGCATGGATCATGAGCATACCAGCCAGCTCTCCGTGGGCCCCGGCTGCAGGCTGGAGAGTTACTGCGGGGAACCCTGTGATTTCTCCCAGGTGCTGTTCCAGGTCATACATTAGTTTTAAGGCACCCTGGGAAAATTCGTCCCCAACCAGGGGATGGGCACCGGCAAAACCCTGTCTTGCTGCCTGGACTTCATTGGTTTTGGGGTTGTATTTCATGGTACATGAACCCAAAGGATACATGCCCGAGTCCACACCAAAATTCCATTGTGAAAGACGGGTGTAGTGACGGACAACATCCAGCTCAGACAGCTGGGGCAGTTCCGGTGCATCGCCTATAAAACGTTCATCCATTGGAGCTTGTTCCACATCTGCCCTGGGAAGGGAAATGGCACAACGGCCTTCCCGGCTTTTATCCCATAACTGGGGCTCATTAAAAATAAGTCCCTTTGTTCCTGGCTGCTTATGCATGGGTCACCTCCTTTGCCAGCTGATCAATATCCTTTTTAGAAACTTTTTCCGTGGCACAAAAAAGATAATGGTCTTTTAAATCGGAATAGTAGGGTTCAAGGTCAATACCGGCAAAAATATATTGGTTCTGGATAAGGTCAGCTCTTTTAAGGCTGAACCCTTTGGGTGCCTTAAGCACAAACTCATTAAAAAAAGGAGAATCAGAAACAGATTCAAACCCGACTTTTTCAAGAGAGGATTTCAAGTATACGGCTTTGTCATGATTTTGCTGGGCAATTTCACGGATACCGATTTTACCCACTGTGGCAAGGTACATGGCAGCAGTCATGGCATTGAGGCCGTTGTTGGAACAGATATTGGAAGATGCTTTTTCTCTTCTGATATGCTGTTCCCTTGTGGCCAGGGTCAATACATATCCATCGTTTCCATTGGCATCTTTTGTCCTGCCGATGAAACGGCCGGGCAGGTTCCTCATCATTTTTTTGCTGCCAGCCAAAAGTCCTAGTCCCGGCCCTCCAAATGATTTGGCAATTCCAAGACTCTGGCCTTCACCAGCCACAAGATCAGCACCAAAGGACCCGGGATTTTTGAGCAGGCCATAGGCAAGGCTCTCCGTAAAAGAGGTGATAAATACTATTTTTTTTGCATCAGCGATTGTTTTAAATGCACCCAGGTCTTCAATATTTCCAAAAAAGTTTGGGGACTGGATGGCAACTCCAACAATGCCTTCCATTGTCTCAAGGGCAGTTGCATCGGTGAGTCCTTCTTTAGTGCGGGGAATTTCCACTATTTCAAATCCGCTGGGTCGAAGATATGTTTCCATAACCTGCCTGTGGCTGGGATGGACCAGGGAAGAAACAGCAATTTTATTGGCTTTTTTGTTTTTTCTCAAGGCAATTAATGCACATTCAGCAAGGGCTGTGCCGCAGTCATAATGGGAGGCAGTGGAGATATCCATTCCCAGTAGCTCTGCCACCATTGTCTGGAATTCATAGATGCCCTGGAGAGTTCCCTGGCTTACTTCCGGCTGATAGGGTGTATAGGCAGTTGCAAATTCAGACCGTGATACTAGATAGGGTACTATGGCAGGAATATAATGGTCATAGCTGCCTGCACCGATAAAGCATTTATAATCCCTGCATGAAATATTGGAAGATGCAAGGCCTTCCATGTGGGTATCAAGATCCCATTCACTCAATGCTTTTGGAAGATCCAGGGGCTTTTTTGTCTTTAATTCATCGGGAATGGTTGTAAATAATTCATCCAAAGATGACTGGCCGGTTTTGGCCAGCATAATATCGATATCCTCTTGGGTATGGGGAAGATAACGCATGGCTTTTATCCTTTCAGCATAGCAAGGTATGCTGCCTTGTCCATTAAATCATCCATTTCAGAAAGATCATCCGGTTTTATTTTGATCATCCATCCACCTTCATAACAGTCTTCATTTACTTGTTCCGGTGCATCTTCAAGGTCTTCATTGATTTCAACAACTTCTCCTGAAATAGGAATATAGATCTCAGAAACTGCTTTGACGGATTCCACGCTGCCAAATTCATCTCCCCTGGAAAATGTATCACCTACTTCGGGAAGTTCAACAAATACGATCTCACCCAGCTGATCCTGGGCATAGTCGCTAAGACCTATGGTGATGGTGTCATTGGAGAGTTTTGCCCATTCGTGGTCTTTGGTGTATTTCGCATCTTCGGAAAAAGTAAGATCGCTGATTTCTTTCATAATTGCCTCCTTTTAAATGAATTTAAATAAAATTGTCCAGTTTCTTTCTTGCGGTTCTATCAGGTCTTATGTCGGGTACAATGGTCACTGTAATGGTTCGCTTACCTTCTTTGAGGGTCAGTTTATCGCCAAAGTCAAGTTGTTTTGAAACCATGATAAAGCCGCAGCTGATGCCTTTGATTTTTAGATCTCGGGGAAGATCCGGGGTATTGATACTTATGATTTTCTGGTCCTGAATGCCAATGCCCATATCTGTTGCACAGGTCAGTACCCTGCCGATATTTTCAGAGTTTTCATCTAAAACCTGTGTTTGTTCTCCGGCATTGACTTTTCTTAAATTCTCACCCACAAAAGGGAAGACAAAATTGTCTTCAGGGGTTTTTATCAATGCATCGGCACCCAGGAACTCCTTGGTAAAGCCTGTTTTATCCGTTTTGTCTTGGGAATAGGAATATGGCAGGGCAAAGTCCCAGGGATGGTTAATGAATTTCCAATTACCAATGTCCTGATGGGACAGGGGAAGACAGGCACCAGCCCGTAAAGAGTCTCTGGCTCCCAGGCCGCAGGCTGCTATACCATATTCAGCGCCTGCTTTCAGAACATCTTTCCACAGGTCCACGATAGCAGAAGGATCCAAAAAGATTTCAAACCCAAATTCACCGGTATATCCGGACCGGGACAACAATATGGGGGTACCGTTTAAAAGGGTTACTTTGCCTGATACATCTTTGTCAGGTACGTCCATATCTTCAGAAAAATAGCCTTTAAAAGAAAAATATGGCATTTTTTGAAATACAAGTTCCGGGTCCTTGATCAGTTTTGATAAAATCCGGGCAGAATTTTTTCCCTGGATGTCCATTTTGGCCACTTTACCCGTCAAATCATCAATGGTAACATCCATTTTATCTTGCTGGTTGTCTATTATCTGACTGTTTAAGTGTTCGGCAATCACTTCTCCCATGCCTGCGTTCACGCAGACCATGAATCTGGAATCATTAAATTTATAAACAATGGCATCATCAATACAATGCCCCTGATCATTCAGGAATGCACCATAAATGCATCTGCCAACAGAAAGGGAGGTAATGTCTCTTGTAAAACAATAGTTCAGTAAGCTGAAGGCATCCTTGCCTCCTACATTGATGCAGGCCATGTGACTTGTGTCAAAGATGCCTGCTGATTTTAAAACAGCCAGATGTTCATTTTTGACCCCGGTTTCATACCATAGCGGCATGTCAAAGCCTCCGAAATCAGACATATTGGCGCCCGCATCTTTGTGCCATTGATGTAAAGATGTTATTTTTAAACTGGTATTCATTACAACTTGCCTTTATTAATGTATTAAAAAATATAAGGAACTTTTAAATTATAGGATTTGTACACAACAAATGTTTCAACGGAGCTGACACCTGTAATTTTAGCAATTTCCTCTGTATAAAATTCAAGCAGGCCAAATCCTTTTTTAAACAGGACCAGTATGATGAGATCATAACGGCCCGTAACAACGCTTGTGGAGATTACTCCTTTGAGGCGGCTGATTTCTTTGCCTTTTTCCACCAGATTCATTTCATTAAGCTTGATTCCAATAATAACAGTTCTATGTCCGGGCAGTTTTTCCGGATCAACCAGCCCACAGATTTCCAACACCCCTTCTTCCTGGAGTCTGTTTACCCTTGATCTGACAGTATTTTCTGTAATATCGAGTTTATCAGCAATTTTTTTAAAGGATTGTTTCCCTTCTTTCAATTCTCGAATAATATCAATATTAGTTTTGTCTATCTTCATTTTACCTCTTTGTTACCTAAAAATTTATGAGAAAACAAATCTAATTAAATTGCCTTGATAAATACAGCACAATAATGATAATGTCAATTAAATTTTAGAAAACTCATGAAAAAGCAAATTTTATTTGAAAAAATTAATGAAAACACTTTATAATATTAATTGATATTATAAAAATTGGTATTTCACTGATAATTTGGATAAAAATGACAATTTGAATAAAAAATTGATGGGAGGATAAGATGTCAAAAAAAATTATTATCATAGGCGGAGGCCCTGGAGGATATATTGCTGCGTTGCGTGCAGTTGCCCTTGGCGGAGATGTCACTCTAATAGAAAACGAAAACCTGGGTGGCACCTGTCTTAACTGGGGGTGTATTCCGTCAAAAATCATGAAGAACTCGGCTGATTTGTTTTTAAAATGCCTGAAGGCCGGTCAATTCGGTATTAAAATTCAGGGAGATATTTCACCTGATATGACAGCCCTCATGGATAGGAAGGAAAAAATTTTATCCTCCCAGAGAAAGGGGATTGACTCACTGTTAAAGGGTAGGGGGGTCGTAGTTGAGCAAGGCATTGGAACTATCAAATCCCAGGGCCTGGTTGAGGTGATATCCCATGATGGACAGACAAAGGAACTGGAATATGATAAATTGATTATTGCAGTGGGTACCTGCCCAATGAACGTGCCTGATTTTCCTTTTGACCATGAAAAAATACTATCGTCTAATGATATTCTTGTTCTGGACAGGATACCCAGATCCCTGGCCATAGTTGGCGGTGGTGTGATAGGATGTGAATTTGCCTTTATTTTTTCCGCCCTGGGGTGTGAGGTGACAATAGTTGAAGCCATGTCCAGGCTTCTGCCCCTGCCATCGGTTGATGAGGCTTGTTCAAAACTGCTTTTACGGGAGATGAAAAAAGCCAAGATTAAAGTGTTCTGCGATACCATTGTTACCAAGGCTGATACTGCAGGAGACAATGTGGGAATTTCCCTTGCACCAAGTCCTTTTACGGATAATCCCAAACCCAAAAAACTGAAAACAGATGAGATTTCCTCGGAAATTATGGCTGTGTGCATTGGTAGAACTCCTTTGTCAGCAGGGCTCGGCCTTGAAAATATAGATCTTGACATTGAAGGTCCTGGCTGGATTTCAGCCAATGAGTACATGGAAACAAAGGTTGAAAATGTTTATGCCATTGGTGATATCCTGGGACCTGAAAAGGTCATGCTGGCCCATGTGGCTTCCCACGAAGGGCTGGTGGCTGCAGAAAATGCCATGAAACAGGAATTGGAAGATACTGCAACCCGGGAAAAAACAGCCATGACCTATGATGTCGTACCGGGTGCTATTTTCACCATGCCTGAAATCGGTACAGTTGGATTGAGCGAAACCCAGGCAAAGGCCAGGGGATATGAGGTGGAAACAACAAATGTGAATTTTAGAGTTCTGGGAAAGGCCCAGGCCATTGACGAGATTGCCGGGGAAGCCAGGATGATCATTGAAAAGCAAAGCCATAAGGTTCTGGGTGTTCATTTGATTGGACCCCATGCAACAGATCTTATTGCCGAAGCAACCCTTGCCATTGAAAAGGGGCTGACCGCAGAAGAAGTTGCACATACAATTCATGCCCATCCAACTCTGGCGGAAATCATGGGAGAGGTTGCTTCAAAAGCATCTGGTATGCCCTTGCACGGATAATCCTTAGAATCCTTGAAGCCAGGATTGTTTTTTGAAGCTATGGTTGTTTTTTGTTGACAATCAGCAGCAGGAAAATAATGAGACTAATAGATATTGAAAAGAGTTTTGATCTGGTTGTTATCGGGGGAGGGGTAACAGGAGCCGGCGTCTTTCATGAGGCAGTGAACATGGGGTTTAATGCCATCCTCCTGGAAGCTGAAGATTTTTCCTGGGGGACGTCAAGCCGGTCTTCAAAAATGGTCCATGGAGGCCTTCGATACTTAAAACAGGGTAAATTTCTTTTAACAAGGTCTGCTGTAAGAGAAAGGGAACGTCTTTTAAAAGCTTATCCAGGCCTTGTCAACCCCTTGAACTTTTTAATGCCTGTTTATAATGATTATGGTCCTTCAAAATTATCCATGAAAATCGGGCTTTCCATTTATAGTTTTCTGGCAGGTCAAAAGCAGCATCAGAGTTTTACAAGAAAACAAACCATTCAATTGATTCCAAAGATCAGAAATGATTGCCTGGTTTCTTCGGTTGGCTTTAAAGATGCCCAGGTGGATGATGCAAGGCTTGTTTTTAGACTGATCAATGACGGCTGTATGGCAGGTGGAACTGCATTGAATTATACCAGGGTGACTGGGATAGAACGGGACAGAAAAGGCAAGGTTGCTGCAATAAATGCAATTGATACTATAACAGGTAATAAAGCTGAACTCAAAACAAAGGCAGTGATAAATGCCACAGGAGCCTGGGCTGAATATTTTCACCCTTCCCCTGTAAAAGGTTTTCATTTAAGACCCTTACGGGGCAGCCATCTTATTTTTCCTGGAAATATTCTATCCCTGGACCGGGTCATAAGCTTTATCCACCCAAAAGATTTACGGGCGGTTTTCATGTTTCCCTGGAACGGATGCACTATTCTAGGAACAACCGATATCGACCATGAAAATAATCTTGATAAAGAACCCTTTGTTACGAAACAGGAAGCATCTTATTTAATGGAAGGTCTGCAATTCATTCTGCCGGGCCTTGATATTTCTTTAAAGGACTGTGTTTCTTCCATTGCTGGCATAAGACCCGTCCTTTCAAAAAAGAAGCAAAAAGCATCAAAAGAATCAAGGGAGCATGTGGTATGGGAGGATAAAGGCCTTGTGACCGTAACCGGTGGAAAACTTACCACATTCCGCATTCTGGCCCTTGATGCCCTGAAGGCTGCCGGAAAATATCTTCCAAAATATGTAGAAAAAAAAATTCAGGTTCCAATACAGCAGCCTGACATCACAAATAAATTTTTACATATTCCGGAAAATTTAAAACAAAGGCTTTATGGCAGATATGGTCAGATGGCATTGGATATTTTTAAAGAGAATGATAAAAATAAACTTGCTTCCATCGGAGATACATCAAGCTTGTGGGTTGAACTCTGCCATGCTGCCCAGCATGAAAATATCCACAGTCTTGCAGATCTTATGTTAAGAAGGGTAAGAATCGGTCTTTTTCTTCCCCAGGGTGGCAAAGCATATCTTGATGATATTGAAAAAATATGTAAAATAGTTCTTCCATGGGATAAACAACGCTGGGCAAAGGAAAAAAAAAGTTACATGGACCTGTGGCAAAATTTTTATTCTCCTCCCATGGCAAAGAACAATAGACCAGCAGATTTGTAACCAGCAGAGTTGGAATTAATTATAAGGGGAGTCTTGTTTTGGTTGATAAAACAATACTTGCTATAGATTGCGGAACCCAGAGTTTAAGGGGTATGATTTT
>NBML01000060.1 GCA_002085465.1 Desulfobacteraceae bacterium 4572_89
ATAGTAAGATCTTAAAAGTAAGTCAATAGAAAATTTTGCTTTGCTTATATTTTTTTTACAATTCGTCATCGGAGAATATTAAAAAATCATTGCAAGGGAAATAGGTTTACAGGTATACTGTCTGACGGAAAACTGAAGGGGAAAAATATACTTAAATAAAGGAAATTATAATGAAAAATCCCATTGATAATTATTGGAGCCTGAAACTTGAAGCCGTCAAAGAAAACCTGGAAAATAATAATTTTGATGCGTTTATAGCAGAGAATGCAGAGTCTGCCAAAGATATTGCCTTAAACCAGATTATTCCAGGACTGGATATTAAGAGTGTTTCCTGGGGCGGGTCCATGTCTTTTGTGAGCACAGGCCTTTTCCATGCCCTGAATGGCAATAAGGATCTTGAAGTGCTTAACACCTTTGACAAGAGTCTTACAATGGAGGAAATGCTTGAACTCCGCCGAAGATCCCTTATGGTGGATCTTTTTGTAACGGGAACCAATGCCATTACAGAATCAGGTCAGCTGGTCAACCTGGATATGATTGGTAACCGGGTGGCAGCCATCATGTGGGGACCTAAAAATGTTTTGTTGATTGTGGGAAGAAATAAAATCTGCAATGATCTTGAGGATGCCATGTTCAGGGTTAAAAATTATGCTGCACCGGTTAATACCATGAATCTGGACAAGAAAACTCCATGCCGGAAAACAGGGATCTGCCATGATTGTTCAAGCCCGGACAGAATATGTAATTATTGGACCATTACAGAGAAATCTTTTTCCAAGGGCCGAATTAAAATTATTCTTGTTAACGAAGACCTGGGGTTTTAATAAATGCAGAAAATAATCGTCTTCCAGCAGAATGGATCTGGAAAGAGCAAGGTTGAAGGTATCAATAAATATGGGGATAGAAAATTTACAATAAAAATCATTGATATTGAAGAAGATCTTCCGGAATTTATTGATGATTCATCTCCTTATCTGCCAGAAGCCATTGATGCAGATCTGGTATTGGATTTTTTAAAGCATGAGGATCTTTCCGAAGACCTGAGTCTCTTATGTGAAAAACTTGATATTCCCATGATAGCCTCAGGAAAAAAAATCACCTCGGGCAGGGCAATATGCCCTCCCACATGATGCACCCTTTCAGACCAGGATGGTCTGAAAGATTATGGCAGGATCTTTGGAGCCCCGGAAATTGATATTCGTCTTGATGGGGAAAATATTTCAGAGATCAAGGTTTTTAAGGGCGCTCCCTGTGGTGCCACCTGGGAGGCTGCCCAGAAGGTTAAAGATATGCCGGTCAAGGATGCATTGACCCGGTTCGGCCTGGAAGTTCAGTTTTTCTGTACAGCTGACCCGGCTGCCTGGGATCCTATTTCAGGAAAAAGCCCGATTCACATTGCAGACCATATTCATTCGGCGGCACTTAAAATCTGTTTAAAGAATAAAAATAAAGAGAATTCCAAGAAGGCCGAATAAAATTAATACAGGATGTCAAAGCTGTCAGAATCTGGATAAAAAATTCTGGATTCTGATTCAACATTATCAACCCTGGATGCGGGAGATCCTGTGCTGCACCACTCCAGCATCTTTTTAACTGAATTTTTTTTGCCCTGGAACAGGGCTTCAACAGAGCCATCCCCAAGGTTTTTAACATAACCAGTAAGTTTGAGAAGCCTTGCGGCCTTCTGGGTTTCAGCCCTGAAAAAAACTCCCTGGACCCGGCCAGTGATGATTACTTTGATACAGGAAATTTCAGACATTTTTCTTTCCTTTCTATCTTTCTGTTTTTAGTTTGTTTAAGGATGCTTTTTTTACTATATGGCTGCCGAATTTTTCCAGGATGGAATCCACGGCATTATCAACGGATTCCCATTGTCTTTTTCTTGTTTTTCCAGGGGAACAAAGCAATTCCATTTGAACAGGGGCATTTTTATCCCTTAGATGGGAAACGCCAACCCCCAGAAGTCGGATTTTTTTCTTTAATACCACTTTTTCATATAAGCAAAGTGCTTCATTGAAAATTTCTGTTGAGGAACTAATCCATGGATCAATTTTTTTGCTCCGGGTAATCTGACGGAAGTCTGAAAATTTTATTTTTATGGAAACATTGCCACAAACCATATTTTTTTTTCGCAGATCCCTGCCCACTCTCTGGGAAAGGGCCAGCAATATGTTTCTTGCAGTCTCAATATCTGAAATGTCTTCCAGCAGAGTGGTCTCGCTGGAAATAGATTTTCGGACATACTCAGTTTCAACAGGATTTTCATCGTTCCCCCGGGCAAGTTGATACAGCCGGCTGCCCATTTTTCCAAATTTTTTATTTAATAGGGAAAAATGGAATTTTCGAATATCTCCCAAAGTGGTAATTTTTAAAATTTTCATCTGCTTCATGGCTTGTTTGCCTACTCCTGGAACCTTGTGAATGGGCAGGCTGACAATGAAATCGTCCATTTCTTCTCTGGAAATTATGGTTATCCCGCCTGGCTTATCAAGGTCTGAAGCAATCTTAGCTAAAAATTTAACAGGGGCAATGCCAATGGAACAGGTCAGGGAAAGTTCCTGGGATATGGTGGATTTAATTTTTTTTGCAATTATATCTGGAGAACCAAATAATTTTTCACACCCTTTGATATCCAGATAGGCTTCATCTATTGAAACCTGTTCCATCAGAGGAGAAAAGCGGGCAAGGATCTGCATTATCCTTTTTGAAACATCTGCATATTTTTCCCTGTTCACAGGAACAATGATCAGCCGGGGATATTTTTTTTTTGCCTGGAAAACCGGCATGGCAGAATGAATTCCGAATTTTCTTGCTTCATAGCTGGCCGTGGTAACCACACTGCGGTTTGAATCTCCAGATACAATAACCGGTTTATTCCTGATTTCAGGGTTGTCCCTCTGCTCAACAGCGGCATAAAATGCATCCATGTCAACGTGGAGGATCATAAGATCTGGCCTCAGGTTTTGTTTTTTAAATCGATTTTCTGCATTTCAAGGACATATTTGTGAATTATTTCATACTCTTCAATTGTCAGGTTTTCAAAAATGCAGTGGCAGACGTCATTTTTTGTGATGTTTAAGATTCTGACCAGGGTTGGAAACCTGGGATCTCCATTGAAATTTGGAATGTCAAGAAAGAGATTTATCTTGTCTGCTTCATATTGTTTAAACCCATTATTTATAAAAGCCATGCCCCCGGCAGAGATATTAAGAATTTTAACGGGTTTTTGTTTAAAGACCATGGAAAGAGACCTATCCTCTGTGAAAACATAGCGAAAGGTTTCCCTCTGGTCGTTTGTATTCATGGGTTCAATGGATTCAACTTTTATTTTTTTTTTCCAGAACAAATTCTACCCTCCTGTTCCTGGCCTTGTTTTCATCTGTGGTATTGGGAACCAGGGGCATGATATCACCATAGCCGGTTGCTGTTAAACGCTGGGGCTTTATTCCCCTGGATATGAGATATTTTAATACAGTTGTTGCCCGTATGGCAGATAATTCCCAATTTGAGGGAAATGTTATAGTTGAAATGGGAATATTATCAGTATGACCTTTGATATTGATATTGTAGTCCAGAAAATCATTAAAAATTTGAATCATACGGTCAAAAACAGGCAGGGAATCAGGATTCAATACAGCAGAACCGGAGCTGAACAGAGCTTCACCAGATACAGTGATTATAACCTTCCCGTCTTTTAACTGGGTGGCGATGTTTTTGTCCTGGTCCAGTTGCCTGACAAACCGGTCAATGGCCTTAACCATTGTGGTTTCCCTTGATCTGAGACCTGTTATGTCTTCAATGGTGATTTTTCTGTCCAGGGCACCGGATTCATCAAAAATTTCCATTACTCCTATAATTTCCTGGTTTTCTGTGAGCTGGATTCTAATGGACTCAACCCTTGACATGTATTTTTCCTTTTCAAAAAAAGCAAGGGAGTACAGCAGGACAAAAAAGACCAGCAAAAGAGTCATCAGATCAGCATAGGTTATCAGCCATGTGGCATCATCGTCATAGGTGATAAATGAGCTGTTATAGGATGTGTCTTTCATGGGTCAGGATTTAATATCCATTTTGTCAAACGGGGTACGAAGCCTGGAAGAAATAAAGCTGGATAGTTTTTCATAGATGATCATTGGGTTATTGTTGTTGATAATGGATATGGCGCCTTCCCTGATTATTTCAAGGTGAATGATCTCAATAACAGTCCTGGACCGGAGCTTGCCTGCAATGGGTAGAAAAAACAGGGTGGATAAAAGGGACCCGTAAAAAGTGGTCAGCAATGCCGTGGCCATGGCAGGACCGATATTGGCAGGGTCCTGGAGTTTGCTGAGCATCTGGACAAGACCGATCAAGGTTCCCAGCATTCCAAAGGCAGGTGCATATATCCCCATTTTTCGGAATACATCCTGCACAATAAAATGACGCATCTGAAGGGATTGAATCTCAGTGGTAAGGGCGGCCCGCATAACCTCTTCCGAGGATCCGTCTGCCAGAAGACCGCATGCTTTTTTTAAAAACAGAGATTTTGTCTTGATGCTGGATAGATGTAAAAGACCCTGGCGGCGGCTGATGCGGCTGAGGCGTATCATGGTGGCAACGGCTTCATTGGGGTCTTCCTTTTCCTTGGAAAAAACAAAGTAGGCTGCATTAAAGGCTGCAAATACATCCCGGAACTGGAAGGTGATTAATGTGGTGGCAATGGTCCCTCCAAAAACGATCATCAAACCGGGGATGTTGATGAAATTATAAAGTTCTCCCCCAAGAAAAATAGCAGAAATGATTAATGAAAGACCGGAAATAATACCAATGAAAGATGCAATATCCATTATAAGTCACTTTTGAAAAATTAAATTTACAAACACCAATGGGTTAATTGTTCTATGGCTTGTTTTGGCTCCATGCTATTATATTCCGTATCCCGGGTCAAGATTTTCCCTGTTCCCTCTTAAAAAATAATTATGCTAAAGGGTAATTTGACTTTATTCCAGATTTAATTACTTTCTGGAATGCCAAATATTATATGTTTCCGATGAAGATCCTTCTTTTGTGTTGACGTGCTTGATTGCATATTTTAGTATGTAGTTAAATACATTCTTAAACATGTAAAAATTAAGAGGTAACTATGACAGGATATACAAGAGACGAATTGATGAGTGCAAGTAAAGTTGTGCGAAATTTCAGCTCCATTCTTGACAGCATTAAAAATAAAGAAAAAGCTAAGATTGCTGTTATGAGAAAAAATAAACTGGAAGCAATAATATTATCCATAGATGAATATGAAAGAATTCATGAAATTATAGATCTTTTTGATCATCTTCAAATTTATAAAACAGTTGAACAAAGAAAAATTATTCCCTTGGAAGAGTATATTGATTTTGAACAAATTCTGGCAGATCAGGGTTTAAATTACGATGAAATATAAAATCCTTTTCCACCCCCAGGCAGCCAGGGAAGTGGAAAAACTTGATAATCGTGTAAAACTCCTGGTTTTTAAACAAATCAAAAAACTGTCATTGACACCCGGCCTTGGCCATGAACTTGGAAACAAACAGGGTTTTGACTTATCAGGATACAGAAAAATTTATGCCGACAAGAAGAAATTAAGAATTATATACAAATTTGCTGATGAAACAATTTTTGTGCAGATTATTGCTGTGGGAAAACGAGAAAGCATGGAAGTATATAAAAAAGCTGCAAAGAGAAGAGAATAATTCCGCGATTGAATTGACCAAAATACCAAATGTGTTTCTTGTTTTTTGCTCATTCCGTTTGATTTTTTATTATCACATACCTTCTAATAGGAAAAATCAAGAGGAAAGTAACCTATTGCACTTCAAACTAAATCTGTGATAATTTATCATAAAGCTGCTTCTCTGGTTCAGTTATTTTTTTTGTTGTGATTAAAACTATAGTAACAGACCATTGACAGTCAAAGCTCCGGCAAGCATTGCAGGTTGTATGGATAGAAAGACTTGGCCGGGTGTTACCAAATCTTCAATTCTATGATGCCCTGTAAAATAATGGAGAATAAATGCGCATAATACAATGTTTTTACTTTGCAGCTGTTCTGGCTTTGATCTGCTGTTTTGGGTGCGACAGACCTGAAAACAAGGAATTTTCTGGAGCAGATCCTGCACCCCTGAACAAGGTTGAAAAAGAAGTCAGATCCTATGAGCCATTGCCGGATAACATCCATTGGCTGACCAATGAAACTGATCCTGTATTTTCTTCTCCCAGGGCACGGAAAGGCGGTACTCTTCATGCAGCCCTCATAAGTTTTCCCATGACCTTTCGCGTGGTTGGGCCTGATTCAAATGGATCATTTCGAAGTGCCATCCTGGATAATCAGCTTTCTTTGATTAATATCCATCCCAATTCCGGAAATATTATACCTGAACTTGCCAGTCACTGGGCTTTTGGGGATGATAAAAAAACCATGTATTTTAAACTTGATCCCCAGGCAAAATGGTCTGACGGAAATCCGGTCACAGCCTGGGATTATGTTTATACCCTGAAATTCATGCGGTCTGAGCACATTATTGCACCCTGGTACAATGATTATTATTCCAAAGAGATTGAATCTGTTGAGGTGTATGATGATTATACAATTGGGGTAAGAAGTACCAAGGCCGTACCGGATCTATATTTAAAACTGGGTATTTCTCCAATTCCTGAACACTATTTTAAAAAGCTGAACAATGAATTTATTCAGACCTATAACTGGGCCATTGTCCCAAATACCGGTGCATACCAGATCCATGAATTTAAAAAAGGAAGGTTTATCAAGTTTAAACGGAAACAGGACTGGTGGGCCAGGGACAAAAAATATTTTAAAAACCGGTTTAATGTGGATTATGTCCTTTACACGGTGATCAGGGATTTTAATCTCCAATGGGAGCATTTTAAAAAGGGCCGTATTGATGCCTTCGGCCTGACCCTGCCCAAGTACTGGCATGATAAAACCAAAACCCGGGTGTTTGAAAACGGATATGTAAACCGGATCTGGTTTTTTAATGACCTTCAAAGGCCTTCTCTTGGCATGTGGCTGAACCAGGATAAGGAAATTTTCAGGCAAAAGGAGTTGCGCCATGCATTTGCCCATGCAATGAACATTGAAAAAGTCATTGAAAAGGTGTTGAGAGGTGATTATTTCAGACTTTCCCAGGCTTTTTTCGGATATGGGAAATACACAGATTACACCATAATCCCAAGGAAATATGATATTGGAAAGGTGGAATCCATCATGGAAGGGAAGGGCTGGACCCGGGGAAACGATGGCATCTGGCAAAAAGATGGACAAAAATTTTCAGTCAAAGTAACCTACGGGTTTGATGAATATATGCCCCAGCTGGTTGTCCTTAAGGAAGATGCCCTGAAGGCCGGTATTGAACTTAGCTTGGAAAAGCTGGACTCCACAGCCATGTTCAAGAAATTCCTTGAAAAAAAACATGATGTGGCCTGGATGGGCTGGAGCACGAATCTAAGACCTTCCTACTGGCAGGGCTGGCATTCGGACAATGCCCATAAACCCCAGACCAATAATATTACCAATACAGATAATCCAGAACTGGATGCCTTGATTGACAAGTACAGGGCCAGCCTGGATGAACAGGAACGTATTGGTCTGTCCCTGGTGATCCAGAATAAAATCCATGAAATCGGTGCCTATGTACCCACTTTTATGGTGCCCTATGTTCGGACGGGATATTGGCGATGGCTTCAGCTGCCTGAATTCCACGGCACTAAAATGTCTGAAAGTCTTTTTGATCCCTTTTCTTCCAATGTGGGAGGGCTTTTCTGGATTGATACCACTATTCGTGAACAAACCCTTGAATCAATGAAAAAAGGGATAAAATTTGAACCAGGTGTTGTTATTGATGAACAGTTTAAAGTGAGAGCAAATGGTTAAAGTGAGAGCAAATGGATATAACAAAGCAAAATAATAAAACCACGGCAATTGATACAGGGATCAAATTGAATAAAAAAAAAATATTGGCAGTGGAAAACCTTGTGGTGGCATTTGATACTGATAAGGGAAGTGTCCATGCTGTGGATGACATAAGTTTCACCCTTGAGCAGGGCAGCATCCTTGGAATTGCCGGGGAATCCGGCTGTGGAAAAACAGTCACGGCCCTGAGCATGATGAGGTTGCTGCCCAAGCCTGTATCGCGAATAGTCAATGGGAAAATCTGGTTCAAGGATAGGAATATCCTTGAACTTTCCCTGGAAAAAATGTCGGGGGTCCGGGGGAAAAAAATCTCAATGATATTCCAGGAGCCCATGACTGCATTGAACCCGGTTCATGGCGTGGGCAGACAGTTGGTGGAAATTTATCAGCTTCATTTT
This sequence comes from Desulfobacteraceae bacterium 4572_89, assembly GCA_002085465.1. The sequence goes on from NBML01000060.1 coordinate 8,347, forward strand.
CCCGGCATGGCCCTTGCAAAAATGAGGGAGTCTGCTATTCAAATGCTGGAAAAAGTAGGGATTCCAGATCCTGAACAGGTTATGAAAAAATATCCCCACCAGCTTTCCGGGGGTATGCGGCAGAGGGTTATGATTGCCATGGCCCTTGCCTGTGAACCTGATATTCTCATCGCAGATGAACCAACAACTGCACTGGATGTAACTGTCCAGGCACAGATTCTTGATCTGATCAGGAGCCTTCAATCCCAGACCCAAATGGCAGTCCTTCTTATCACCCATGATCTGGGAGTTATTGCTGAGAATTGTGATAAAGTGGTAGTAATGTATGCAGGTCGAATTGCCGAGACAGGGGATGTGGGTTCTTTATTTAAAAACCCTCTGCATCCCTATACAAAGGGCTTATTAACCTCTATTCCTTCCCGGGCGAAAATTGCGAAAAATATTTTGCCCACCATAAAGGGGAGCGTGCCTTCTCTGCTGAACATGCCAAAAGGATGTAGATTTGCAGATCGCTGCCCTCTGGCCGAGGCGATTTGCAGGCAGGTTAACCCTTTGGAACGGTGTTTGGGCCAATATCGGACAGTGGCCTGTCATCTGGTTGAGAACTAAATTTTTATAAAAAATGCCTTTTTTTTAAAATAATACTTGATTTTTAGATAAAAGCGAATAATATACAGAAAAAGCCTGTGGGAGAGGGGTTTTTCAGTTTCGTTCTTTTCAGTTTCGTTCTAAAGGATAGACCCATTTGTTGAAGTGGCAGAACCTGAGGTTTGAAACTACTATTATTTACTTAAAGCAAGGAGAAGGTCACAATGGCAAATGGGATAGTAAAATGGTTTAACGATTCAAAAGGTTATGGATTTATCGAGCAGGAAGACGGACCCGATGTTTTTGTTCACCATTCAGGCATAAATGCAACTGGTTTCAAATCCCTTAATGAAGGAGATAAGGTTACATTTGATGTTGAAGATGGACAGAAGGGGCCTGCTGCGGTTAACGTAAGTGTAGTATAGGTTTTTTTAAGAAGTATGTAAAAAAAGGTTTTTAGCACAAAATGTGTTAAAAACCTTTTTTATTAAAAACCAATTTTTCCAGTAATATTCCAGTAATACTATCGGATACCTGTGACCTTGATCTGTGATTTTTGATTTGTTAAAATCTTGAAATCCCAAAGGGTTTTATATTTATCTCAGGGGTTTTTCCATAAACCATATCGCAAACAGCTTTTCCTGTTCCTGTTGCAAGGGTCAACCCAAGCATGCCGTGACCCGTTGCGATGATGAGATTTTCCTGGGAAGGTGCATGGTCTATAATGGGCATGTCATCGTAGGTCATGGGCCTCAGGCTTGTCCATTCTTCCACAATTGGATGCCCCAGGGGATCCTTCATATACAGTGCTACACCGTCCAGAAGCTTTGACAGACGTTTGGGATTAAGGCTGGAGCTGTATCCTGAAAATTCCATGGTTCCCCCCAGCCTGTAGGCGCTTTTCCAGGGAGTCACTACCATGCTTTTTTCATAGAGCACACAGGGTATTTCAGGACATATCCCGGGCCGTTCCATGGTTATGCT
>NBML01000061.1 GCA_002085465.1 Desulfobacteraceae bacterium 4572_89
TGCGTCTCTGCGGTGAGCACAGTTTTTTCTCAATCCACATAGCTTAAATTAAACTGCACAGTTCGAAAACTTTCAACAAGACAATTCAGATCACTTTTTGAAAAATATGATAAATTCTGAACAAATGCCTTGGTGGCGCCGTAAACGGAATGAAAGGGAGTCGGCTGGAAAGCTGCCACAGAAGATACATTCAAAATCCTTCCTTCCCCTTTTTTTATCATTTCCTGCATGAAGAGATGCATGAGCACCATATAAGCCTTTGCATTTACTTCAACAATCTTGATCTGGTCTTTTAACGGTATCTCCTGAAATTGAAAGTTAAGTTTTTTTTAAACGAATAATACCTGATCTGGATAAGCCAGAACCAAACAGGGGTTCCAACTCTCTTGCTCAAAAAACACGAAAACAAGAGATAAGAGACTAAACTTTGCAAGCGTCCTTTGGTCGGATATACAAGGCGCCGGACATTTCAGTACTTCAGGCGGTATTTGATCGGGGCCAGGTCATTTTTCTGGTTTTCGAAAAAGGCTGGCACCCGTCTGGCATACCTGTTATTACATACATGGAAAATCTTTAAAAACCAGGAGCTGTGATGAAAAATTTTCGGTATTCATATGATAAAATTACCAGATATGCACTCATCATTATGGTGTGGGCCATGTGCATGGGTACGGCCTGGGCCGGGCCCGAATTTTCCAAGGGGCAAACCCTCTATGTGCCGGCCTATTCCCATATTTACATCGGCCATAAAGCCAGCCCCTATCTGCTCACCATCACCCTGAGCATCCGTAATATTGATTCTGAATCTTCACTGCTCCTGACTGCTGTTGATTATTACGGGACAGAAGGGAAACTCATCAGGCAGTATTTAACCGCACCCGTCACAATTCCCCCCATGGCCTCAACCCGGTATGTGGTTCCTGCACCGGATAAAACAGGGGGGTCGGGCGCCAATTTTATTGTCAAATGGACTGCCATGAAAAAAATTAACGCCCCCATCGTGGAGTCCATAATGATCGGCACCCGGTCCCAGCAGGGGATCTCCTTTACCTCCCGGGGACAGGAGATTGCCCGGCCGTAATTGGCAAACCACCTACCATTGAGCGTGCCTTAATTCAAAAATTTGTATAAGGCGGGGTTCCAAGACTGCGTTTTCAGCTTTCCATTATCGGCTTGCATTTTTTAGGTGATATGCAGTTAGATCGACACAGACTGAGTGCCTTTCTTTTCTGTTAATAGATATTGGCGTATCCTAAATAACAGAACTCGGTATGGTTTTTATTAAATTTTATCCATTCATTTGTCTCCCTGTATTGAACCAGGCCAAAAACAAACAGACAAATGATTTTTGAGGTGACATAGTGGGCTTTGACAAAATTCCAGAGCTTTTTTCCATCTATGAAGATGAGTTAAGAAAAAATATTGATCACAATGATAGTCCATTTTTAGGACTGTTTGCAGACTTTTTCAGAACAACCACACGGGAAGAGTTGACAAAAATTATCCACGGATTTTCCCGGCCTGTTGATGACTATATTTGGAATTTCCATAACTACCCGGCCCTTCTGGCAACCCTTATGACGGTTGGAATTTTGGAAGAGTTCGGTGCTTCCGGGCATTTTGAAGTCTATTCCCACATCGAACGGCTGTTGAACGTCAAATTGACCTGGCCTGAAAAGCAACGGTTATGGAAAGCGTATCGGAGTGCATGCCTGAGACTTGGCCTTTCCGTCTCTCCCCGGACATCTGGAATCCACTACATCGTTCATGAATTTCTTCGCCAGGCAGGATTGCCGATGCAATTTGTCGGAAGATTCTGTGAAAGGGTCATGAAATATGCAGACCGGGTTGGAATTCCCGATGAAGACAACCCCGAAGAGGTTAAATTGTGGCAGCAGGAGTTTGTTCGAACGGTGAAAACATCTCTTCCCAAAATTGCCAAAAAAGCCATCGAACGGGATGAAAACAGCTATTATGTCGGCATGTTCATCTCACTCTACCAAAATAGGAATCAGAACCCTGAAGATCTCTCCCGATTGGAACAGAGCATGCTGGAAACCCTTGTCAGTTCCTCCCCATCCAAACAGTCCGGGAAAAAGGCGAGGATCCCACAGGTGATCCTGAAGAATTTCATTGAGTACGGCGTGCTGCTTCCGCCAGGGGATAAGGGGTATTGGCTACTGGATACAGATGAAAATCAAAGCAAACACACCACCCATGGAGAAGAACTGTTCGTTCCATTTGATGAGCAAAGCTTGCCTCCATCGGTCACTCTGACGGACAACGAAGGTATTTCCTGGCAATATCCTCTTTGGGAGAAGGGAGAAGAGAACCGACTTCTCATTTTTATGCTCCCTTCCGGAAAACTGGTACAATCTGCCTCATTGCCGGATAAGGAAGTTTCCCTGGAGCCTGGTGAATATGCCCTTCTGCTTCGTTTTTTACCCAGAGGGGAACAGGATACTGAACTCTTCAGTGACTGTCCGAAACTATTCATCAAAAAACGAATCCTGCTCTCTCCCGGTGAGAGCCTGTCTCTTTGTTACGGCCCGGCGAAATTAACCCTCAAGGCCGATGAGATGCCCCTGCTTCTTTGGCAGAGCAAACCCGTTAGTGGCGTACGGGGAAACGAATTCTATCCGGTAGAAGATCTGAAGCTTCAGGTCATCATTCCCGAAGAAATGAAAAGGATGGGGACAGAATTTTTTTTACAGCTCAGCTCAAGCAAATTGGGAGAGGATATCCATGTGCCGGCAAACTTTGGAGATGGCACCCGGCTGGATCTCGATTTAGCCCCATGGATAACATCGTGGAGCCCTGGTGTGGCAAGGCTTCAGGTGGCGTTACGACGGGGCGGATCCGGCAGATTGGTAGTGCGGCGCTCCATCGTCATCTGGAACGGATTGAAGGCCATTAAAGATCGCTGTTTATTTCAATGTGACGGGCAACCCGTCAACGAAGTGCCCAATCGGTGCGAAAACCTCAGATGGGATCCGGAAAACCAAACCTACACCTATCGCGATGAAACCAATCGATTCTTTAAGATGGCGTTTGAGAATACCCATCGAATTTATGAATTCGTTTGGGCGGTGCCAGGCATCTTTCTGGGGGTGGTGGATTACTCCGATGGACGTCAGACGGAAAAAAGCATCTCTTTGGGCAGTACCGTTTCAGTAAAAACAGCATCCAGAAAAATGCTCAAAATATATGCAAACCACCCTGCGGTTCTTCAGTTGGGAAGCTTTTCCCAGTTCGTCAATTTTACACGGGTGGGGGCAATCACCCTCCCCCTTGGCAATCTGCAGGAGTATATGGGGACCGGAAAGAATCACCTCTGTATGTGCTGTGACGACTGGGCCGAGCCTCTTCCTCTGGTGCATCTGGTCTCTCCGTTCACTGCCACTGAGTTCACCTGCCATGACGATGCTGCGGGAAAACGCGTTGAAGTGGCTTTGGCAGAATCCATAGAGGGAATTCGCATCATTACGGAAAACCTTTTGGACGGGGAGCGTGCTGAAATCGAGTTCTCCCACATCACCATGGCAAAAGATAACCTGATGCAGGGCGTGGTGGTCACCTGTTTCAGCAGCTCTCCCGAGCAGTTAACACTTTATATCTCAGCAAACAGCTGGCCCCCTGGATTATGGCTGGTTCACTTTCATGTCAAAGCCTCTGGAAGATGGGGAATGCTGACCAATGAAGCCCATCAGTTCTATGCAGAGGGACAACTGGCCCATGAAAAAAAGGTGATAAGTCTGATCCATACAATGTTCGATCCCTTGTGTCGAAAAGAAAATGCAACCGACGAGTTTGGATTTGAAAGGGAGCCTGGGGAGGCCATGCTGATGTTCCATCGGTTGCAGCACGCCCTCTATTTGCGCTATGCTGCCGGAATCTGGTATCGGCTGGTTTGGATAGAAAAATATTGGGCCATGATCTGTAAAGATTACTTGATCCGCATCAAGGATGGAGCACACCTCTCCACGTTGCTCCGTCTCTCCACCCAGTGGCGGGATCATTCCTTTCAAGAGGGGGAGCTGCCCTCATTGCACATAGGGGCCATGCTGCCCGGAATGTATGGATTACATAGAAATCAGTACCGCATCAAAGGGGAGATCAGAAACAGTCTCTTGTCCGTTTTTAAATTCATTCCCCGCATGGGGGATCTGGTTCGTGCCTTTTCAAGCAGTGATCTGGAAGTAGCTGCGCTTTTTGGTTTTTCAAATGCCGAAGAGGTGTCTACCCAAAATGCCAAACCACAATCTTTTTCATTCGAAACGTACAAAATGGTGCTGATCGCTAGGAATTTTCCTGAGAAAAACCACCTTCTTTACGATAACCAATGGCTCCCTGGAAATGGGGATTATCTGGGTCCGATCCATTATCGGTATGCAGTGATGAAACTGAAGGAAGCCTTTGAAAACAATCTTGTCATCGACTCTCTGATCCGGGGAAAGGCACTGGGCATGGTGCGGGAGTTTTCATCCAAACACCTCGATTGCTATTGTTCTGCTAACGGTCTGACCGATTTTTCCCGTACCATTGATCTGGGACTCTGGGAAGAAGGGGACGGGATCCCATTGGATATTTCCGACGAAGCCACCACCCAGCGGGAGCACTGCGAAAGAATGATCCGCTTTCTCTCCCTCTTTGCCCAGGTATGCCGCATGGAAAACCGGCAGCCGGGAACCATTGACGCCTTTTTGGATTCTTTTGAAAAAATTCCACGATTAAGCGAAAAAGAGTGCCGGGAGTCCCTGGCCTTTTTGCTCTATGTGGGAGAAGATCTTTTTGCATTCTATCTGTTGCTATGGGAAATGATTTTTACTGCGGATTACTCATATTGTACTGTGGTCAAGGAGAGATAATGCTGGAAACCAATCCAATCGTTCTGGTTGACATTTTAAAGGATACATTGAAAAGATACATCACCACCACCCTGCCGGTGAGTCGGCAATACCCAAAGCTGCAACAGGAATTTCGGAACATGGTGGGAGAGCAGGAACTGGTCAAGGGACCCTATGTGGAAGGACTTCCCGATTTCGAGAAGGAAGAACCGCTGGAAGCGCTTCTTCGTTGTAATCAGGGCTTTCTCCATGATGGACTGGCCGATCTTCCCGATTCGATCCTTAAAAGGCCCCTTCACCAACATCAGGAAAGAGCCCTGACCGCTGCCTGCAAAAACGATGAATCCCTGATCGTGGCCACCGGCACCGGCAGTGGAAAAACCGAGTGTTTTCTTTACCCCATGGCCCACACCCTCTTAGAAGATCCGGAGCCGAAGAAACCCGGCGTTCGGGTGCTGTTGATCTACCCCATGAACTCGCTTGCCAATGATCAACTCTTCTACCGCATTGCCCCCTTTTTCGGGAATTATCTCAAACGGCATCAGATTTCATTTGGTCGGTTTACCTCCCAGATTAAAGCCAATGCAGACAGAAAAGAGGAAGAAACAAAACTGCTGCAAATTGACAAGCTAAACGATGCGATGGATGGTAGAATACCCGATTTTTGGCGTCTCACACGGGAAGAGATGATCGCGTCACCCCCAAAGATTCTCATCACCAATTATGCCATGCTGGAACATCTGCTGCTGCTTCCCCGAAACAGAGGACTCTTTGCCTTTGATACCCTGCAAACCGTGGTGTTGGACGAGATCCACACCTACACTGGGGCCCAGGCAACGGAGGTCGCATTTTTGCTGAGAAAGCTGAAAAATCACCTGGGGTTGGAAAGATCGCTCCAGGTGTTCGGTACCAGTGCCAGCCTTTCGGACGAGAAAGGGGCGGACGAGGCGTTGATCCGATTTGCTGGAAACCTTTTCGGAGAAAAAGTCCATCAAGTGATCCGGGGTAAACGTATTCCCCATATCCGCCTCACGGAAACGGTGGATGAGTTCTCCCTTAATCCAGATCAATGGCGGAGCCTTCTGACTATTTTGCGGGACAATATGGATCCACCTTTGGAGCCGGATGAGTGGAACGCGTTGATGGAAGATGAGGATCTCTCTCACGTTGTGCCCAAACTGAATGAATCCTTCGCATTTCCCCAGGCATTGGAGGAGGTGTTTCGAAAGAACCGAGAGATTAGAAAGGTGGCCGATGCCCAAAAAAACGGCGACATTCTAAAATTCCAAGTGCTTAGTGAAATGGTGTTCCCTCAAACGGATGAAAGCCTAAAAGAGGATCAGTTAGAGGCATTGAGCGCCGTTTTCTATCTGGGCATGCAGGCCAAGGTGGACAAGAACGCCTTCCCCTTGCTCCCCATCCGGTACCACATTGTCACTAACGGTATTGAAGGGGCTTGCGTCAAATTGAGTCAAGATCATCCGGAAGGGTGGTCGAAAATGATGCCCTACCGCAGCTACACCTCCGCAAAGGGAGAACCCTATTACCCTCTCATGGTGTGCCGCCGCTGTGGCCAGCCCTATATCGAGGGCTTCTCCGACAAACAAAAACTGCACAACAGCTACAAAGATTCCGCCGGTTCCAGCAACCGGATCAGTCGGAAAGTGTACTGGTTGGGGAAAAATCCGGGCGTACTTGCCCAGGATGAGGCAGATGGAGAGGCGTCACCCACAGACAAAGATAGCAAGGGAGACGATGAGAGCCTTCTTTTTATCGATCCGGAAACAGGCAAGATACTTGCCCCAAACTCCCAAGAAACAACAAAAGTACAGTTACACGGCATTCATACGAAAAAGGATGATGTTGAAAAAAAGCATTATGTCAGGGTCTGCATGGCTTGCGGAAGCCAATCCAGCGGTGCCATGGCTGAAATTGTCACGACCATGCAGGCCGGTAACGAGGCCATGGGAGCGGTGGTGAGTCAGAAGGTGCTGGAATTTCTGCCCGAAGAGCATGACCGGGAGGAACCCAAGCCCATGCAGGGACGAAGTCTGTTGGCTTTTTCCGACAATCGACAAAATGCAGCCTATTTTGCCCCCTATTTTGAACGGACCAGCAGAGATCTGGCCCTTCGAACCGCCATTTTTCAAGCACTGAAAGAAAATGATGAACAATTGAATTTCGACGATTTGACAGAACATATTTTCAGATATTGGCGAAAATTCGGTGAAACCATTGTCCTTAACGGTGACGGAAAGATGATTAATTCCAGATCCCTGCAGATGGAGCAGGTCATGGGACTTGCTGCAGCGGAGTTCTGCACACCTGTTGGTCGTCGAACCTCCCTCGAAGCGTTAGGGCTGGTTCGAGTCACCTATGAGAGTCGAAAACTCAAGCGATTTGTCTCCCACATCAAAAAACGACTGCCGGAAGCGCTTCAAAAAGATGCGTCCGCCCTGGTTCACATCTTCCTGGAGACCATTCGACGGACAAAAGCCATTCACAATCTCGGTGATGTGGACATGAAAAATCCGTTTATCTGGGGTGAGATTTGCAAACACCATTCGTCGTTTGGCCTCTACTCAGGGAACAAAAAAATAAAAAATGCATGGATTTCTCCGGAGGGGAGGAAAATCCATAATCGAAGAACCTGGTATCTTGTGGAGCAGCTGAAAATGTCCTGGGATGAGGCCAGGGAGTTTTTGGCTGAATTTTGGGAGGGAATGATGACATATGGCATCATTGCTTCCATGAAACCGGGCTTTGGCTTGGACAGCCAATTGATTCGATTTGAAAATGGCTTGAAAAGAGACCTCTATTGCTGTAAACGATGCGGTATCTATCTGTTTGACACTGTCGATGGCCGCTGCACCGCCTACCGATGCAACGGCAAAGTGCATTCCGTTACCCCGGAGATTCGGGAAAAGCAGCAGAGAGAGCACCACTACATTTTCAATGTGATGGAGGGAAAGGCGCTGACCACCCGGGCAAGGGAGCACACAGCAGCCATTTCCACGAAGGATAGGCAGGACATCGAGCAAGATTTTGCTGAGAAGCGAATCAACATCCTCAGCTGCACGACCACCATGGAGATGGGGGTAGATTTGGGGGATCTGGAAGCGGTGATCTGCCTGAACATTCCACCGGGAATCAGCAACTATCAGCAGCGAACCGGCCGGGCCGGTCGAAGGGCACAGGCTGCGCCGTTTTGTGTAACCGTTGCCAAGAACAGCCAGTATGACCAATCGGTGTTTCGGGAATTTCGCACCTATCTGGAACAGCCGGCGCCGGTTCCCCGTGTCCATCTGGAAAATGCAAAACTGTTCCAGCGTCACCAGAATTCCATTTTACTCTCCGGTTTTTTAGCCCATCGCATTGAGGATCTGACCATTAATGCCCCGCTGCTTAAGACCTTTTTCGGTGATGCATTTGGCGACAATGAATTCCAGGAATTTAAAGATGCCATGAATCACTGGCTGGAAAGTGATGACGGAGCCCATTTCATTGCCAAAGCCGAATCTTTGGGCATGCGGCTCATGACATCCACCCCAAATCCACCGAGTGCTGCAATTGCCTTGAAAGGGGATGAACTGAAAGAGCTGTTTAGAGAGCAGCTGTTACGCTTGGCCAGGGAGATTCAGGGACGCTGGAGCACCTATACGGAAAAGTATGAAGCGTACTACAATGAAAGGAATCTCAGGCAGGCTACACGATGGCAAAATATGCGGAAAAATTATTTAGAGCAGTTTCTTGTTACTCAACTCTCATCTCACGGCATGATTCCCACCTACAGTTTTCCGGTGAATTCTCTGACGCTGGATGTGACCAAAGAGTATGGGAGGGGCAAGCAGTTTGGAGAGGGAGAAATCTCCCTGACCCGGGATGCTATTTTAGGGATCAGTGAATATGCTCCGGGCTCGGAAGTGATCGCCAATGGACGGATCTGGAGCAGCCGGGGTCTTGCCTATTACCCCAGAGACTTCATGCCAACCCGCTATTATGTGGCCTGCCCTGAATGTCAGCATGTGGAGATCAAAGAGGCCATTGAAGATCTCTCCACAGTCTGCTCATTTTGCGGGAATGATAAATTGGGGATGCGGCGCTCTTTCCTGGAACCCAAGGGATTTGTCACGGCGTACACCGGCAGAAAAGGAAAGGATCCCTCCATGCATCGTGTCCGCAGACAATATGCCGATGAGGCCAGACTCATCTCCCTGGCCAGGGACGATCAGTTTGTGGAGAGCGATATTCGGCACATTTCCAAAGCGCTTTTACGGAGCCACGAAACGGATTCTAATGAAACAGGCACCATGTTCATCGTCAACCGGGGCCCCCACGGCATGGGATATTACCGCTGTCCATTCTGCAATTATATGGAGCCTGCCCAAAAAGCGGCTACGAAAGTGATCAAACATACAGAACTTTTGGGAGAGAAACAGTGCATCAATACCCAGCCCCTATGGGCGATAAATCTGGCCCATATCTTCAATACAGATGTCTGCATTTTCCGTATTGGTCAATCCATCCCATTGCCGAGACGCGTGGAGAGACCTGATGAAAAGCAGCAATTCATTCAGTCCTTCAGCAGAACACTGAGTGAATCATTTCGATTTGCCGCAGCTGATGAGATGGGGCTTCAGGCTGGCGGCGTTCGTGCCGCATACAAAATCAATGGATTGCAGATCAGCATTATCCTGTACGACTCAGTTCCCGGCGGAGCGGGATACTCTGTCCGTCTATTCCATGAGGTATCTGTAAAGGCATTACTGAAGAAGGCCATTGCCCGACTGGACTGCCCAAACCACTGCTCTTCCGGGTGCCGAAACTGCCTGTGCGACTATTCCAATCAACTGGTCTGGGATCTTTTCGACAGAAAACCGGTTTTGAACTGGTTGAAAGAGGCACTGCTCGCGCCTGCCCAACATCCGCTGGTGCAGATGGGGGCCATCCCATGGAAATCAACGAGCTTTGAAGGGCTGAAGGATCGGATGACGCACTTCACCCACTTTCACATCTTTGGGCGATCCTTGATGGGGTCTCTTTCCAATGGTGAAAACGACATTGTAAAATGGGTGTTAAAACAGTTGGGAGAGGGGTGCCGGGTCTCTCTTTATTTGAAAACACCGCCTGTGTCAGGAAATCGGACCACTCCGCCGCAACGCGAGATACTCAGTTTCCTGAAACCTCATTTGGAGCACGGCAATTTGTCGCTGCTTGAGTTACCCAACAATGCCTCTCTGGAGAATTTACCGCTCTTTGCAGCAACGCCGGAGCCATTTGAAAAAGAAAACCTTGGTATCCTCTGGTTTGGAGATCAACCCAGTGCCGTGATATTGGATCACTCTCTTCCCTCTCCCCTCTATCAATATTCCGGGGATGGTGAATTAATCCAGGAATGTTTTCATACTGTAAAGAAATCCAAGGCCCATTCAAAGGATCTGTTTGGGGAAACCGGAATGCGGATTCAAAGATGGGCTATCACATCGGGGGAAGTCAGAAATTTTTCTCTCTATTTCAAACCGATAACCGGCGCGTATGTCAAAGAGATGGTTATAAAAGACCCCTATTGCGGCGCCGGAGAGATGCAACTTGAAACGCTTTTCAAATATTTTCGAATGATTAAGGAAATTGTTTCAGATCTGGAGAACATACAGATCATATGTAAAGAACAGCATTACAAAGATAGATTTCGTATGGAAATTTCAGCCGTCAAAAAGAAAATTTCCGAAGAGATACACTCTATCACCAACGTGACGCCCAAAGTGGATGTCATTTTATTTCGAAACGGCAAAAAATTTCATGACAGATCCATTACCATTACCACTACAGACGAAAATGGCATTTCCCAAAAGCATATTTATGATTTATCCGGAGGGGTAGATAAGCTGATGAATTCGGACAGTCCGGCAGTGATTGTGTATTCTGTGGAAAACAAGTAATTTGCCTTTTGTAGATCGATTGGTTCCGCCCTTAAAATATAACCCCTGAAGATATTAAATCTCACTTGACGTATTGCCAAAATGTAACTACAATATTTATATGGACTTTGAATGGGATGATACAAAACGTAAATTAAATATTAAAAAGCATGGAATAGATTTCATCAATGCCCCAATTGTCTTTGATAGTTATACTCTTACTATTGAAGACAATCGTTTCGATTATGGAGAAGAGCGTTTTGTTACATTTGGGCTTCTTGAGGGAAGAGTCGTTGTGATTGTGCATACAGAAAATGATG
>NBML01000062.1 GCA_002085465.1 Desulfobacteraceae bacterium 4572_89
GCCATGGATATTACCGCCCTTGATCCAATAGAACATGGATTGATTTTTGAACGGTTTCTCAATCCTGCCCGTATTTCCATGCCGGATATTGATGTGGATTTTTGCATTGAAGGTCGAGATCAGGTTTATCAATACACCATTGACAGATATGGCGGGTCTGAATATGTCTGCCAGATCATCACCTTTGGTAAACTTAAGGCCAAGGCAGTTATTCGGGATGTGGGCCGGGCACTGGGTGTTCTGCTCTCTGAAGTTGACGAGATTGCCAAAATGATTCCTGACAATGTGAAAAATCTCACCATGGCTCTTGAGGAAGTCCCGGCCATTAGAGAGAAATGTTCTGAGTCTGAAGAGAAAACCCAGATGCTGGAAATTTCTCTGCTCCTGGAAGGCCTTCCCAGACATGCATCCACACATGCGGCCGGTGTGGTCGTGGCAGACAAACCTCTGAATGAATACCTTCCCCTGTACAAGGGAAAAGAAGGGGAGACCATTACCCAGTTTGATATGAATTATGTGGAAAAACTGGGGCTGGTTAAATTTGATTTTCTTGGATTGAGAAACCTCACAGTCATCAAGAATTGTATCAAGCTTATTGAAAAACAGAAAAAAAAAGCGCCTGATCTTCTTCATCTGGATTATCACGATAAGAAAACTTTTGATCTTCTGCAAAACGCTGATACTACAGGTGTGTTCCAGCTGGAAAGTTCAGGCATGAAGGAATTGATTACCAGGCTCAAGCCAGCAAGTTTTTCTGATATTGTTGCTTTGGTTGCCCTGTATCGTCCAGGTCCCCTGGACAGTGGTATGGCTGATTCCTATGTGGAAAGAAAAAATGGCCGGGAAGAAGTGGTCTATCTGTTTGAGGAATTGGAACCTGTACTCAAAGAAACCTACGGGGTTATTTTATACCAGGAACAGGTAATGAAAATTGCCGGTGTTCTGGCCAATTATTCCATGGCAGATGCCGACGGGCTCAGGAAGGCCATGGGTAAAAAAATTAAATCCATGATGGAAGAGCACAGGGGTTTGTTTGTAAAAGGAGCAACGGAAAAAGGGCATGATCCGAAAAAAGCTGCTGAGCTTTTTGACCTTATGGAAAAATTTGGCGGCTATGGATTTAATAAATCCCATAGTGCTGCCTATGCTTTGATTGCATTTCAGACCGCTTATTTAAAGGCCAATTTTACTCTGGAATTTATTGCTGCCCTCATGACCAGTGAGCGTAATAACTCCGATTCTGTCATTAAATACATGGATGAATGCAGGGTACACGGGATTAAGGTACTGCCGCCGGATGTCAATAACAGTGATGCCCATTTTACAGTTTCAGATAATTGTATCCGTTTTGGTATCGCAGCTGTAAAGGGGATAGGGGATGCTGCAATTGAATCCATTGTGACCATAAGGGACAAGGATGGACCCTATGAAAATCTTTATGATTTCTGTGAACGGGTAAATACCTCCAAAGCCAATAAAAAAGTATTGGAGGCTTTGATCAAATGCGGGGCCTTTGATTCAAGCGGGGTGAAGCGAAGCCAGATGATGGCTGTACTTGAAGATGCCCTGGAACACGGATCCAGGATACAGAGAGAAAAGGCGGATTCCCAATTGGATTTGTTTGCTGATTCCAACATGGGTGTGGTTCTTCCTACAAGTGTTCCCAAACTTCCTGATATTGAGGAATGGGAAGATAATGTCCTGCTTGGCCTGGAAAAGGAGGTGCTGGGTTTTTATATCACTGGCCATCCTTTGGAAAAATTCAATGATATTATTCAAAAATACACCAATGTAAATTCCACCAGCCTCCATGAAATGGCCAATGAAAAAATGATCCGCATGGGCGGCACAATAAAGGTTTTAAAGGTTCATAAAACCAAAAAAGGGGACATGATGGCTTTCTGCGCCATTGAGGATCAGTACGGCAGCGTGGAGGTTGTGGTTTTTCCCAATCTTTATGCCAGGGTACATCCCCTTTTGGCTGAAGAACAGATTATTATCCTGGAGGCAGAGGTCCAGAAAACAGAAAATATTGTCAAGCTGATTGGGGAGAAAATTGTACCCATTGAACATGCAGAAGAAGAATGGACCTCGGGTATTATCATTGAGGTGGATGCTAGTCGTTATGATTCCCATACCCTGGAACAACTGAAACCCATCATTGAGCGATATCCAGGTGATTGTATCTCCTGTCTGAAAATTCGAATTGATGAAGGCAACCCACCAATAATGGTCAAACTGTCAGATCAATATCTGTCATGTTCAGACCCATCTTTTTTCAAGGAGGTGGAAACTCTTCTGGGTGAAGGGAGCATTAATACACGCTGTGCCCCTATAAAGGCTAAAGTAAAAAAGAAGAAACAATGGCAAAAAAGAAATAATGGCAGTTAATCCATGCCAATGACCTTTTTAAATTTTTTATTCAAAATCATCAAGGTTAAGGTTATCAAAATCCGACAAATCCATATCCTTTAGAAGGTCATCTTCATCAGGAACAATATTATTATTTTGAATTATAGTTTGTTTTTTCATGGATTGGTTGGTCTTGTCCCGGTTACTGCCCTTGGGGAGTGATAACCTTTTCATGAGGGTTTTACTGCCAAGAAAGAAAAGGTATCCCAATCCGGCTGTATTAAAAAGGAGAATAAAAGTTCCAAAAATATTTTTTATCAGCATATGACCCTATTTTATTTCTTATTTGTTTGACGCATAGAGCATTTGTGTTTATATATAATCTTTAAAAATGATACAAGGATTTTGATTTTTACATAAAGGATAGAGTATGAGCTGGTTTGGAAAAATGATAGGCGGAACCATTGGTTTTGCCCTGGGGGGACCCATTGGCGCTGTTGCCGGAGCTGCATTCGGACATACTTTTGTGGATAAGAAAGAGGATGAGTACCTTAAGTCTATCCCGGGAGGCCGGAGTTCCCTGTCCTCAAATGAGGAGGCCCAGCTGATATTTTTTACGGCTGCTTTTTCCATGCTTGCCAAAATCTGCAAGGCAGACGGACAAATTTCCCAAAAAGAAGTCCAGGCCGTTGAAACCTTTATGAAACAAGACCTTCAACTGGATGCAACCAGCCAGGAAACAGCTAAAAATATATTCAGGCAGGCCATTGATTCTCCGGAACGGTTTGAGGCATTTGCCAGCCAGTTCTACTCGGTTTTCAGGTCCCAGCCCAATATTCTTGAACTCATGGTGGATGTACTGTTACGGGTATCCTCTGCCGATGGCCAGATTTCCCGGGAAGAAGAAAACATGCTCTTGTCTGCCATTGGAATTTTTCATTATTCTGCTGCAGACTATTCCCGTTTAAAATCAAAATATGTAAAGGTTGCAAATAAATACTATGCAGTTTTAAAATGTGATGAAAATGCATCCAATGAAGAGATAAAAAAACAATATCGAATACTGGTTACAGAATATCATCCAGACAAGATCGAGGCAAAGGGTCTTCCTGAAGAATTTATCAAGTTTGCCAATGACAAGTTCAGGGAGATCCAGGAAGCCTATGAACACATTAAAAAGGAGAGAGGAATCTAAGCTTCTCCTGTTGATTTAAAAATAGTTTACAAGAGTCCTTTTTCCTTTGCAATATTCATATAGGTCTCAACCAGGTTCTGGGGCGGCTCCCATCTTTCCATATCCTCTTTATCCCTAAGTATCATGGCATCAAATTCGCAAACCGTCACACATAATCCGCAGCCAATGCATCGATCTGTATTTACCATTGCAATTAGGTCTGTTTCATTCATCTCAATGGCATCCATGGGGCAGATCTCTTCACAGGCCTGGCATCCCGTACATTGATCCGGGTCCACTTTGGCCTGGAAATTTGAATTCACAATTCTGGCCGGGGCTTGATGTTTTTTGATGTTAGACAGGATCTGGCAGCAACAGGAGCAACAAAGACAGATATTGACCGGCTTTACCGAGTTGGAAGGCTGGGGCACCAATCCCTGTTTAACTCCTTTTTTGACAATTTCAAGGGCTTCTTCCTGGGTGATGGTCCTTCCAATTCCCCGGCTTTCATAAATATAGGCCCCGCCTCCAAAGATCAGACAGGCTTCTTCAATTTTTCCGCAGCCCTTTCCCATCATGGTATGTTCTTTTCTGCAGATGCAGGGAGCCACCAGGATTTTGGACTGGGTTTTGATCAACGCCTCAAGGTGCTCATGATCCATGATATTCAGTTCAGTATTAATGGATTGTGTCACCGGAATCACTCGCAGCTGCTGGGTTTTATGTTTTTCCTGGCTTTTTATTAAATAGGGGGCATATTCATTAAAATCCGTTATTAATTCAGGAGTCAGGCGATTAACCTGGTATTCCCAGATTCCCACCACAAACTGGAGAAGCATGAATGTATCCTGTCCATTGCGGTTGATGTGCAGGGAAAGCCCTTTTCGGCCCATTTCAATGAGCATGGGCCTGATCTTTCTGGGATCTTTTTTGGCTCTCAAGGCAATGGCTTCAACAGGTTCCGGCATGAGGACCAGAGAAAGGGCCAGCTCAGCCTCTTCCTTTGTGAATAATCTTTTTAAAATTCTAAGTTCAACCCTGGATTCAGTTTCAGGATATCCTCCTGGTGTATTGTCAAGGTGAATTGCCAGTTTTTTATATACCTCTTCCATTTTGTATTTCTCCAGTGCAGTAGAATTTTCAAATTATTTTACCAATCAGGTTTTTATCACATTGTTCATAAACAAGATCAACTATTTTTCCCTTAAGAGACTCATTTTCTTTTCTTTTGTTTTCCACCAGGATGGTCAAATAATTGGATGTTATTGCCTTGAGAAAACCGGTTTGTTTATCTTCATTATGCTGGACAAGGCCTTGAAGTTTCCTGCCCCTGTTGGCCTGGATAAATGACAGGCGTTTGTTTTTATCCAGTTGCCGCATACGGGTGCATCTTTCTTTGATCACCCCGGGATCTATTTTATGATCAAAATGAAAAGCCGGAGTTCCTTTTCTGGCTGAAAAGGGAAAAACGTGAAGATAGGATATGGGAAGTTTCTCAATGAGTTCAAAGGTGTTTTCAAATTGTCTGTCGGTTTCACCTGGAAATCCCATAAGTGTGTCCACACCAATGCCGGCAAAGGGCAGTTTTTCATGGATTTTCAGAACCATTTTTTTAAAAAATGAGGTTGAATAAGGCCGTTTCATTTTTTTCAGGATTTCATCATCTCCGGATTGCAGGGGAATGTGAAAATGATCACATAGGATATGACCCTGTTCTGCCAGATCAATCAATCCTTCATTGATTTCTCCTGGTTCAATGGAGCTGATCCGAATTCTGTCCACGGGTTTTCTGAAATCTATTTCTGTAATCAGTTTCAACAAAGAGGTGGGGGGATTTAAATCAAGCCCGTACATGCCTGTATGGATACCTGTGATGATAACTTCCCTGAAACCTGATCTGGCAAGTCCGTCCAAATGTTTGAATACCTCGGATGCCGGCATACTCACCGAAGACCCCCTGGCATGGGGGACAATGCAATAGGTGCAGAAGGCATTGCAACCATCCTGGATTTTCAGATAGGCACGGGTCATTCCTCCCTTTACAGGATTTTTAAAGGAAAAAAACTGATTGTTTTTGCTGTGGTCTGGTTTTTTAAAGGCGAAGATTTCAGGGGCAACAGAAGGGATATGCTTCTTTTCCTGAGCAATATTACGATCGATATTAAGCACAATATTACGATCAATATTAAGATCGATATTAAGATCAGTGTTCAGCTCATCCAGATTATCAGTTATATTGTCAGTTATATGATCAGGGATTTGATCAGCAATGAGAGTTTTATCCCTGTGACAGACAATAAAATCGATGTTTTCAATTTTTTTGATTTGATCTGGATCTGTCTGGGCATGGCAGCCGGTCACGATGATTTTTGCCCTGGGATTATTTCGTATGATTTTCCTGATGGCCTGCCTGGACTGCATGCCTGCTTTTGATGTCACGGCACAGGTATTGATAATGCATAGATCAGCAGGCTGATTTTTTTTACTCCTGATATAACCTTTTTCTTCAAGACTGGATCCAATGCCGTCTGATTCATATTGGTTAACTTTACATCCCAGAGTTTCAATATAAAATTTTTTCATTTAATAATTCCAGCACCTAACACCTGGTCATCTTTGTAAAAAACAGCTGTCTGGCCAGGAGTGACAGCAGGTTGCGGTTCATCAAATATTACATGGCACAAATTATTAGCAAATGTCAGTCTGGATAAAGCACCTTTATGGCTGTATCGAATTTTGGTGATAATTCCCAAACTTTCTTTGGCTTCTTTGATCCCATTAATCCCATCAGTCTTACAGTTCTTATTGATAAGGGGATAATTCCAGACAATTTTTTCCACCTGCATCTGTTTCTGTGTCAGGTCTTTTTTAAAACACACCACCAGGGTATTGGTTGAAAGTTCTTTGTGCCGGACATAGTAGGGCTCAGAAGCAGGGCAGTTAATTCCCCTTCTCTGGCCAATGGTAAAGGTGTGAAGACCCTGGTGTGTACCTATTTTTTTTCCATGGAGGTCAACAATATTACCAGGTTTGGGCGCTAAATTTTTTTTTTGAAAAATAAATTTTGAAAAATCTTTATCATGGATAAAACAGATATCCTGGCTTTCAGACGGTGTTAATGGGGTAAGGTTATTTTCCTTGGCCAGATTTTTTACCTGGGATTTGGTGAGCCCTGCCAAGGGAAAAATAATATGTTCCAGTTGTTCCGGCCTGAGCATGGAAAGAAAATAGGATTGATCCTTTAAAGGGTCCATGCCCTTTGCAAGAAAGGGTTTGGAAATTTTTTTTTCAGGAAATGACAGGGAATTGATAATGGTGGCATAATGGCCCGTGGCAATGGCATTGGCTCCCATGGCCCGGGCCTCTTCCCACAGGGCATTGAATTTAATCTTTTGATTGCAGATCACACAGGGATTGGGGGTTTTGCCTTTAAGATAGGTTAAAATAAAGTATTGGACCACCTGGGTCTCAAAAATCCTGGAGAGGTCCACAATGTGAACAGGAAAACCAAGCTGATTTTCAAGGGTTTTGATATCGAGTGATATTTTTTCATACCCAGTGGTGAAATGGATACCAAATACATTTTTAAAGTTTTTTTTAATGAGAAACCCGGAAACAAGGGAGTCTACACCTCCACTAAGAGCAATGGCAACGATGGTATCATTCATCAGGCAAGTTCCGTGTTTTTACTGAAAAGACCCATTGCCCTGGTGGGACAGGTTAGAATACATAATTCACAAAGACTGCATTTTTCATTATTAAAAATTATTTCCATTTCAGGACGCTTTATGTGCAGAGCCTCTGTGGGGCAGACTGCAATACAGGCTCCGCAATGGGTACAGACCTCTTCATCCTTATAGATCTGTTGTTCAGGGGTTGAGACTTCAACTCCCTGGTCCTTGAGAAATTTTATCCCTTTATTAAAATCCGATCTTGTGTCAGATGATATTTCCAAAACCATATATCCTTCTTTCCGGTTGGAAATTTTCGCACTCAGGATATTAAACAATAGATCAAATTTTCTGGTTAACTGACACACAAGTGCCTTTTGTGCAACTTCCGGCGGAAAATGTAAAATAACTATTTTGGAATACAATGAAGATCCTCCATTCTTAATACATCTGTACAAAATCTCTTTGACAAAAGTGTAACATTAAGTATTATAATTATCAGATGCCATCTATTTATAATGGACCAATATATAATAAACCAATTGGATATACAATCATGTTTTAGGGTCTTGCATATGAATCGTTTTGCTTTTGAACTCTCCAGTTATACCCTTAAAACCTTTTCAGGTTTTTCAAAGGCCAATATAAGAATTAAAGGCCAGGAAAATATTCCAGATGGAGCAATTATATTTTGCGCCAATCATTTTACACGGATTGAGACTATTTTCCTGCCTTACCATATCCATAACATTACTGGTAAGCAGGTTTGGTCCCTTGCTGCAAAAGAGTTGTTTGAAGTTCCTTTATTGGAAGGGATTTTAAAACAGCTTGGCGGGGTTTCCACCAATGATCCCAACCGGGATGAACTTATTTTGCAAACCCTTTTATCCGGTGATGTTCAATGGATTATTTTCCCCGAAGGCATGATGGTTAAAAATAAAAAATTGATTAAAAAGAATAATTTTGTCCTGACAGATGATTCCGGGGTTTCACATCCCCATACAGGAGCTGCAGCCCTTGCTTTGAAAAGCGAGTTTTACAGGGAAAGGCTGCGCAGACTCTCCAATGGGGAAGAATCAAACCCATACTCAGCCCAGGAGCAGGAGATCAATCCTGAGAATGACGTAAAGTCTGAACTATACCGGTTGAAAAAAAGCCTTAAAATAAAAGATCTGAACCAGGTTCTTGCTCAAAATACCTATATAATTCCAGTTAACATTACCTATTATCCCTGTAATGCCAGGGAAAATATTTTGGGATCCATCGCAAAAATCGTTATAAAGGAGCCTTCAAAAAGAGTAATGGACGAACTTATGACAGAGGGGGCAATGCTTTTTTCCGGTGTGGACATAACCATACGGTTTGGAAATCCCATTGAGATTACTCCCTATTTGAATGATCCTTATATAGAAAGTATGCTTAAGGTCAAACGTCGGGTTAAATTTGGTGATGACATCAATTCCAAAAAGATTTCAAAGGAAATTTCCTTTGAAATAATGGAACGGTATATGTCTTCGGTATATGCCATGACCACAATTAACTATGATCATGTCATGGCATGTATTCTCAAACATTTTCCCTATAAAAAAGAGGGCATTGATATATATGAGTTCAAATGCAAGATCTATTATGCCATTACCTGCCTTTTACTGAATAATCTCTGTCATGTATGCGATATTCTTCAACATAACCAGGTTCATCTCTTGATCAATGACAGGTTTGACAGAATACAAAGATTCCTGGCCCTTGCCGAGGAAACCAAGATGGTTCAAATAAAAGGAGATCGGATTTTTAAAGATCAGACCCGTTTTTATACCCGGTCTGGTTTCCATACCATACGCATGGAAAATCCCATTCTGGTCATGGCCAATGAAGTGGAGCCTGTGACTGAAGTAGAAATTTGTTTAAAGAAGATTGCCCAGAAATCAAGGAGCCAGATTCGGGAATTGGTAAAAACTAGAATCATTGAAAAAATGAACGTTGATTTTACCAGGGATTATAATACCTATTACCTGGAGGGTGAATCAAAAAAAAAAAGAATAGGCAGGCCATTATTTCTAAAACATGATCATGAAATTGCCGGAGTTTTGCTGATCCATGGATATATGGCTGCACCGGAAGAGATGAAGGCCTTTGCCACCTATCTCCATGGAAAAGGTTTTACTGTTTTTGCACCAAGGCTCAAGGGGCATGGTACAGCACCGGAAGACCTTGCAGGAACAAGTCATGAGGAATGGGTGGAATCTGTTGAGGAGGCCTATGTAGTTCTCAGGCATTCCTGCGAAAAAATTATCATTGGTGGTTTTTCAACCGGAGCAGGTCTTGCCCTTGAACTTTCAAGTCGGGTGGATGACTGCAAGGCTGTTTTTGCAGTGGCCCCCCCCATGAAACTCAATGATCTGGGTTCCTATTTTGTGCCGGCAATTGATGCCTGGAATTCCATGATCAAAAAAATACACCTGTCTTCCATTGCCAAGGAATTTATTGAAAATAATCCGGAAAATCCCCATATCAATTATATTCGAAATCCCATTGCCGGAATTCATCAGCTTGGAAAGCTAATGGAACAATTGGAACCAAAACTGAAGAATCTTGAAAAACCGGTTTTAGTGGTTCAGTCTAGAAAAGACCCGGTGGTAAGTCCCAGCGGGACCGGAAA
>NBML01000063.1 GCA_002085465.1 Desulfobacteraceae bacterium 4572_89
CATTGGGGCTTGTTACCCTTGATTGTGATAAGATTGCACGCCAGGTGGTTGAGCCCGGGCAAAGGGCCTATGCAGGGGTGATTGCCTGTTTCGGTCCTGGCGTTCTCAGGAAAGACAAAACCCTTGATAGGGCAAAACTACGAAATATTGTGATTAATAAGCCGGATTTACGAAAACAGCTGGAAAGCCTTATTCATCCCATTATTCTGGAAGAAATGGTCTTGCAGATGGAAACAGCGGATTATGATAGAGAAGCTGCCTGTGCAGTGGAAGTTCCCCTGTTGTTTGAGCTTGGCATGGGAAAAAAATTTGATGTGATTGTCACAGTAGTTGCTGAAAAATCCGAATTATTGGGACGGATTTCCAGGCGGGACAAAGTTTCAATGGAAAGTGCGGGGAAAATACTGGACCTTCAGATGACCCAGGATGAAAAAATAAAACAAGCAGATTATGTGATTATAAACAAAGGCACACCAGTTGAACTCTTTGAATCTGTTGAAAATTGTTATATTAAAATAAAAAAAGAATTCTTGACAATAAATCCATAATATTTTATTTAGCAGACCATAATAGAATAATTTTCAATTATCTATCTGTTTTTTCCAAAAGCCTCTTTGGCTTCCATATTATATAAAGGTATTCCCTGAACAAAACAAAACGTCCTATATAAACCTAATGATAAACAAACCGGGAGATTGAATGAACCTTGTAGACCTCAATAAGATGAAAATCAGTGAACTGTCAAAGCTTGCAAAAGAATATGAAATTCAAGGGTTTGGCGGCCTGAAAAAACAGGACCTGATCTTTGCCTTACTCCAGGCCAATATTGAAGAAAGTGGTCAGATTTATGGTGAAGGCACCCTTGAAATCCTTCCGGATGGGTTTGGCTTTTTGAGAGCACCTGGTTACAATTATCTTCCCGGTCCAGATGATATTTATGTCTCTCCATCCCAGATCAGGCGGTTTAACCTGAGAACCGGAGATACGGTTTCTGGTCAGGTGAGGCAGCCAAAAGATTCCGAGCGATATTTTGCCCTGCTTAAAGTGGAGGCTGTGAATTTTCAAAATCCTGAGCTGGCTGCTGAAACCATCCTGTTTGATAACCTTCTGCCCCTTTATCCTGAACGGAAAATGAATCTTGAATCAGGCCCAGATAATTATTCCATGCGTGTGATTGATTTAATGTGTCCCGTTGGATTTGGTCAGAGGGGATTGATTGTGTCTCCCCCCAAGGCCGGTAAAACAATGCTTTTGCAGAATATTGCCAATTCCATGATCAGAGCCCACAAGGATATTATTCCCATGATCGTTCTCATTGACGAGCGTCCGGAAGAGGTTACAGATATGGCCCGTTCCGTTGAGGCTGAGGTGGTAAGTTCTACCTTTGATGAGCCTTCTGAACGTCATGTGCAGGTGGCTGAAATGGTCATAGAAAAAGCCAAGAGAATTGTGGAACAGGGCCATGATGTGGTGATCCTTCTGGACAGCATCACAAGGCTTGCCCGGGCTTACAATTCCGTGATGCCGCCTTCAGGTAAAATTCTTTCCGGTGGTGTGGACTCCAATGCCCTTGACAGGCCCAAGCGGTTTTTTGGCGCTGCCCGTAATATTGAAGATGGAGGCAGTCTGACCATTATTGCAACTGCCCTGGTTGATACTGGAAGCCGAATGGATGAGGTGATCTTTGAAGAGTTCAAGGGAACCGGTAATATGGAACTGGTTCTGGACAGGAAACTTGCGGACAAAAGGATTTATCCGGCCATTGACATGAACAAGTCCGGGACCCGAAAAGAAGAACTGCTACTGGATCCCTCGGTTTTAAACAGGGTCTGGATCTTGAGGAAATTGTTGTCAAGTTTAAATTCTGTTGATAGTATGCAGTTTTTACTTGAAAAAATGAAAGGAACAAAGGATAATACAGAGTTCCTTAATATGATGAATTCATAAAGAGTATTTTTAATAAAAGATAGAAATTAAGTTATGGTAAGGAGTTTTACTGAAATGAAAAAAGAAATACATCCCAAATACACAAGAACAAATGCTTCCTGCGCATGTGGTGCCACTTTTGAAGTGGGGTCCACAAAAGAAAATATCAAGGTTGAGATTTGTTCTCAATGTCATCCGTTTTTTACAGGAAAGCAGAAACTGGTCGACTCTGCAGGTAGAATTGATCGTTTTAAGAAAAAATATGCAGGATTTGACGCAACAAAATTGGTGTAAGGTTTTTATAGCCAGGAAATTTAAAAGGGGGCTTGTACAAAGTACCCCTTTTGCATTTTAAAATTATGGTTTTGATCTATGATTGAAGAATTATGATAGATAAATTAAAAGGCATTGAAGAGCGGTTTGTCAAGATTGAACACCTCTTGAGTGATCCGGCCGTCATCAGTGATCAGAAAAAATACCAGGAGTATTTAATTGAGCATGGAGAGCTCAATAAAATTGTTCCGGTGTTCAGGGAATATGAAGGTCTTTTGGATGAACTGAAAGAGACAAAAGACCTCTTGAAAGATGATGATCCTGACATGCGCAGCATGGCAAAGGAAGAGATCCCAAGCCTTGAAAAGCAAATTGCTGAATTAAATTCAAGGCTCAATGTTCTTTTAATGCCAAAGGATCCCAGGGATGCAAAAAATGTCCTCCTTGAAATCAGGGCTGGTACTGGCGGAGAAGAAGCTGGGATTTTTGCGGGCGAACTTTTCAGAATGTATTCCAGATATGCAGAGTCAAAATTATGGAATATTGAAATCATAGAGAAAAACACTTCAAGTTCCGGCGGATTCAAGGAGGTGGTTTCCCTTATCCGGGGAAAGGGAGCTTTTTCCAGTTTTAAATATGAGAGCGGTATCCACAGGGTACAGAGGGTTCCTGAAACCGAGACCCAGGGACGGGTTCACACTTCTGCCGTTACCGTTGCCGTTCTGCCTGAGGCAGAGGATATTGAGGTTGATATCAATCCGGCGGATCTTAAAGTGGATGTGTTCAGGGCATCAGGCCCTGGAGGGCAGTCTGTGAATACAACTGACTCCGCGGTCAGGATTACACATATTCCCACAGGGGTAACTGCAACCTGCCAGGATGAAAAATCCCAGCACAAGAACAAAGAAAAGGCCATGGGTGTTCTAAAGTCCCGTATTCTGGATGCAAAAATCAAGGAAGAGGATAAAAAAAGGGCTGCTGAACGGAAGGATCAGGTGGGGTCAGGTGATCGAAGCGGCAGGATCAGGACCTATAATTACCCCCAGGGCCGGGTGACAGAGCATCGCATCGGGTTGACCCTTTATAAGCTGGACAGCATTATGGCCGGAGATATCCAGGAAATTATTGATGAACTTAAAACCTTTAACCAGGCCCAGGCATTAAAGGAAATCGTTTAAAGGAAATTGATTGACTGGACTATCATCAAGATTCTTTCCTGGACGGAATCTTATTTTAAAGACCATTCCATAGACAGCCCCAGGCTTACCGCTGAAATCCTTCTTGGCTTCTGTCTTGATGTCAAACGTCTTGATCTGTACCTGCAACACGACAGGCCCCTGGAAAAAAATGAACTTACCCTTTTTAAATCCTTGATCAAACGACGAATTGGGCGGGAACCAGTAGCCTATATAATTGGAGAAAAAGGTTTTTATGAGTCCAGTTTCCAGGTCAGAGAAGGGGTGTTAATTCCAAGGCCGGATACTGAAACCCTTGTGGAAAAAGCCATTGATCTGCTTGGGACTGGAAAGGGTTACAACCCTGCTTTCAGGGGAGCCAGAAAAGTTCTGGAGTTGGGGGTGGGATCCGGTGCTATAATTGTTTCCCTGGCAAGGGCCTGTCCAGACCATGATTATTTTGCCTGCGACCTTTCCTGGATCTCCTTGGGTACGGCAATTGAAAATGCTGAAAAAATTTTAAAAACACCTGTCAGATTTTTCCAGGGTTCTTGGTTTGATTCTATTAAAAAACAGGAATATTTTGATTTGATTGTGTCAAACCCACCCTATATTCCTGCCCATGAAATTCAAGATCTGGCCTCTGAAATCAAACTGCATGAACCAAGACTGGCTCTGGATGGAGGCGCTGACGGCCTTGATTCCATCCGGGAAATACTGGCCAGGGCCCGGAATTATCTTTTGCCCGGGGGCAGGATCCTTCTCGAGATAGGGTTTGACCAGAAGGAGAGTGTGGAATCCATTACCAAGACCTATCCTGAATATGAAAATATTGAGTTTATAAAGGATCTGGCAGGGCATAACAGGCTCTTTTCAGCCCAAAAATACATTGAAAAAACAAATTGATTATCCTGTTTATATCTGATATATAAATTAGGATTTTTTTGTATGAATAAAAACGCACATCCATGGACCTGGAATCAGGTGCTTTATATAAATTTTATTATAAAATAAGAAAAATTTAATAAAGTCGATTTCCAGGAATGAAGTGGGTGAAGGCACAAAACCATTAATTAATTTGGAGTAAAAATGTCTTACATTACTATTAGAGAACTTTTGGAAGCTGGTGTTCATTTCGGACATCAGACAAAGCGCTGGAACCCAAAGATGAAAAAGTATATCTTTGGTGCACGAAACGGTATTTATATTATTGATCTTCAGCAGACTGTGAAATTGTTTAAAACAGCCCATGATTTTATCAAAGGCATTGCAGCCGAGGGAAAGGATATCCTTTTTGTTGGAACCAAAAAACAGGCATCTGAATCCATTTATGAGGAAGCCAACCGCGCTGAAAGTTTTTATGTTGAAAGGATAAGTGAGATGAAACGCCTTCCCGGCGCTATTTTCATCATTGATCCTAAAAATGAAGCCATTGCCATTAAAGAAGGTAGGAGGCTTGGTATTCCCATTGTTGCAGTTGTTGATACAAATTGTGATCCCGATGATATTGATTTTGTGATCCCGGGCAATGACGATGCCATCAGATCCATTCGTCTGTTTACATCCCGCATTGCAGATGCCTGCATTGAAGGAAAACAGATATACCAGGAAAGGCAGAACGCTGAATCAGATAAACAGGGAAAAGAAAGTCAGCCTGCTGAATCAGGAGATGAAAAACTTGCCGTTGAATTGGTTTCAGATGGTACTGATGGCCCTGTTGTTGAAAAAATAAAAAGAAAAACCGCACCAGTTAAAGAAACTATAGAAGCAACTGAAGCAACTGAATAAAGATAATAAGGAGTAAGATAAAATGGCTGAAATTTCTGCAGCAATGGTTAAAGAACTTCGTGAAGCGACCGGGTCTGGAATTATGGACTGTAAAAGGGTTCTTGCCGAAGCAGATGGTAATATGGAAGCGGCAGTTGATCTATTGAGAAAAAAAGGTCTTGCCAAAGCAGCAAAAAGGGCAGGACGTTCAACCTCCGAAGGGGTTATTTATTCCTATATCCATACCGGAGCAAAACTGGGTGTCCTTCTTGAAGTAAATTGTGAATCTGATTTTGTGGCTAAAACAGATGGTTTTATAGGTTTTGCAAAAAATATCGCCATGCATATTGCCGCTGCAAATCCTGCTGGCCTGGCCCCTGAAGATGTTGACCCGGCGATTATTGAAAAAGAAAGAGAAATTTACCGGGCCCAGATGCTGGAAGAGGGCAAACCGGAAAATATCATTGACAAGATTGTTGATGGCAAGATTGAAAAATTTTATAAAGATGTCTGCCTGATGAGTCAGCAATATGTCAAAGATCCCCAGAAAACCATTTCAGAAATCCTAAAAGAAACCATTAGTAAAACTGGTGAAAATATTCAGATAAAAAGATTTACACGTTTCCAGATAGGAGAATAAATCTTGGGAAAAAAACCTGAATTTGAGCGGGTTCTGATCAAATTGAGTGGCGAAGCCCTGATGGGAAATCAGGGCTTTGGCATCACTCCTGAAATGATTCATTATGTGGCGGAAGAGGTTGCCAAAGTATACCGCCTGAATGTACAGATCAGTGTTGTTGTGGGTGGCGGAAATATATTCCGAGGTGTTGCCGGAAGTTCTGCCGGTATGGACAGAACCTCTGCCGATAACATGGGAATGCTTGCCACTGTAATTAATTGTATTGCCCTTTGTGATGCCCTGGAAAAATGTGGTGTGCCCACACGGGTTCAGTCTGCCATTGCAATGGACAAGATTGCTGAGCCCTTTATTCTGAGAAAAGCCCTCCGCCACCTTGAAAAAGGCCGGGTGGTTGTGTTTGCTGCAGGGACTGGGAATCCGTATTTTACAACAGATACGGCCGCTGTGTTAAGGGCCCATGAGACCCGTGCCCAGATTCTTTTTAAGGCTACACAGGTTGATGGTGTCTATGACAAGGATCCAGTGGTTCACGATGATGCTGTCATGTTTGATGAGTTGTCCTATATGCGGGTGATTGAAAAACAGCTTCATGTAATGGATATGACCGCTATTTCCCTTGCCATGGAGCATGACCTGCCCCTTCAGGTTTTTGACCTTCACAGGAAGGATAATATCTGCAAGGCAGTTATGGGTGAGGATATCGGCACCCGGATATATAATAAATAAGCTATCAGCAAGAAAAGGTATCAGCGGAAAAAGAGTCAATTTCTGATACCTGTTCTATCTGATACCTGTTCTATCTGTTAACTATTATTAGGATGTATTGTTATGATAAATGAAGTGCTCGAAGAAACCAAAGATCGAATGGGGAAGTCTGAGAAAGCCTTTGAAACAGAATTGATAAAGGTTCGTACCGGCAGAGCATCTCAGGCAATACTTGACGGCGTCAGAGTTGATTATTACGGTACTCAGACCCCCTTACCCCAGATGGCAACTGTCTCAGTCCCGGAAAGCCGGCTTATTACGGTGAAACCATGGGATGTGAGTGTTATCAATTCCGTTGAAAAAGCTATTTTGAAGGCCAATCTGGGTCTTACCCCCTCCAATGATGGCAAGCTTATAAGGATTGCCATTCCACCCCTCACAGAAGACCGGAGAAAAGAAATAGTAAGAAGTGTAGCCAAAACCTGTGAAGACTATAAGGTTGCAGTCAGAAATATCAGAAGGGATTCCAATGAAATGCTCAAGGACCTTCAAAAAGAAGGTGATATTTCCGAGGATGACAGCTTTAAGGCGCAAAAACAGGTACAGGATTTAACCGATCTCTACACCAAAAAATTAGACGAGATTTTCGCAGCAAAAGAAAAGGAGATCCTTGAAGTCTGACCATAAACAGGAAACAGGTTTTGATTTAGAAAAAATTCCCTCCCATGTTGCCATTATCATGGACGGCAATGGCAGATGGGCAAAAAAAAGATTGATGAACCGTGTCATTGGTCATGAAAAAGGTTCTGACACAGTTCGTTCCATTGTTAAAGCCGCAAGGGAACTTGGCATTGGAATCCTGACCCTGTACGCTTTTTCCACTGAAAACTGGACAAGACCAGAGACAGAAGTTAAAACCTTGATGCATCTGCTAAAGCGGTTTCTGGTTTCTGAAAGGGATGATCTTGCTGCCCAGGATATTTGTTTAAACATATTGGGGCAAAAACACAAACTGCCCAGGGACGTACAAAAAGAAGCGGAAAACACCATTCAATTGACCAGGAACAATAAGGGAATGGTTTTGAATCTGGCCCTGAGTTACGGCAGCCGTCAAGAAATTGTTGATGCTGTTAAGTCCCTGGCCGGGAAAATAAAAGCCAACAAAATTCAATTGGAAGAGATCACGGAAAAAATGGTTTCCGATCATTTATATACGGCCCAAATGCCTGATCCGGATTTGATCATTAGAACCAGTGGAGAATTCAGGCTGAGTAATTTCATGATGTGGCAGGCTGCCTATTCAGAACTTTATATTACCCAGACTTTATGGCCTGATTTCACAAAAAAAGAATTTGTTGAGATTTTAATAAACTTTCAAAAAAGGGACCGACGGTTTGGTAAGGTAAAGACGGTTCGGTAAGGTAAAATGCAGCACCTCAAACGATGGCTCACCGCAATAATACTTGGTCCGCTTATTTTATGGGTTATTTTAAAAGGCAGCCCCCTTGTTCTGGCCACCATGGTATCAGCCGTGGCCATATTTGCTGTCAGTGAATATTTGAGAATTATTTTCAACAATGACCATACCTCTGTATCCCAAACAATAAAATTCATTTCCCATATCACTTCCATGGCTCTGGTAATGGGCGCCTGCCTGGGTTCCTGGCAGGCCATGTTTCTGGTTCTTGCCCTTAACCTCATGATTTTGTCCGTCTTTGCCCTGTCCAGATTTGCTTCCAATCACAGGATTTTTGATATTATTTCCAGGCAGGTTCTGGGAATTGTGTATATTCCTGTTTCCCTTGCTTTGCTTATTCTTCTCAAGGAACTGGATGGAGGAACCCTGTGGATCATCTGGTTGTTGATTGTTATCTTTGCCAATGATACCGGAGCCTTTTACACGGGTACATTTTTCGGGAAACACAAATTAGCTCCAAATATCAGCCCAAACAAAACCATTGAAGGTTCCCTGGGCGGTATAACTGCTTCTGTGATTGCTGGTTTTATTTGTTCCCTTGTTTTTTTTAATAGTCTTTCCCTGGCACTTTTAACCATACCATGTTCATTTTTGATGGCAATTGCCGGTCAGACAGGTGATTTGTTTGAGTCGGCCATGAAAAGGGCAGCTCATATTAAAGATTCCGGGAAGATACTGCCCGGGCACGGGGGCATGCTTGACAGGATTGACGGACTGCTGCTGGCAATTCCTGTTCTTTATGTTTATCTGGTTTTTGTGATATGAAACACTTGTCAATATTGGGCTCCACAGGTTCCATTGGGAAAAGTGCTTTGGATATTGTAAGAATGCATCCTGACAGGTTTGATGTTAAGGCCTTGACAGGTGCCAACAATATCCCGGTTTTGATTCAACAGGTAGAAGAGTTTAAGCCGGAAATGGTGGCAGTCTTAAATGAGGTCAAGGCTCTTGAATTGTCAAATGGACTTAAAAAGGCAGGTATAGGAGCTGGAAAACCTATGCCTGAGATTTTATATGGGCAGGCTGGATATGAAACAGCTGCTGCCTGGCAGACTTCAGACATGACCCTTTTGGCCATGGTGGGTTCGGCAGGCCTTGCACCTGCCCTTGCAGCCATTGAGGCCAGAAAACAAATTGCCCTTGCCAACAAAGAGACCCTTGTCATGGCCGGGGAGATTGTCATGGAAACAGCCCGGAAAAATAAAATTAATATACTGCCCGTGGACAGTGAACATTCTGCTGTTATGCAATGCCTCCAGGGCAACAGGACAAGGGATTTTAAAAAAGTTTTTCTTACCGCTTCAGGCGGACCCTTCAGGAACCTTCCTCTGGATAAATTTTCTGAAATTACCCTTAAGGATGCATTAACCCATCCCACCTGGGACATGGGGCAAAAGATTACCATTGATTCAGCAACCCTGATGAATAAAGGGTTAGAGGTTATTGAGGCTGCCCATTTATTCGGGATATCCCATGAGGAGATTGAGGTGGTAATACACCCCCAGAGTATTGTTCATTCAATGGTGGGTTTTCAGGATGGAGCAATAATGGCCCAGATGGGTATCCCAGATATGAAGGAAGCCATTGCCTATGCATTTTCCCATCCTGACCGGTTAGATCTTAAAACAGGATTTCCTGATTTTGCAGCCCTTGGTTCCCTGGTTTTTGAAAAACCTGATTTTGAAAAATTTCTTTCCCTGGGTTTTGCCATTGAGGCCTGTAAACAAAAAGGAACCCTGCCGGCTGTGATGAATGCTGCCAATGAAGTGGCTGTTCAGGCGTTCCTTGAAAAAAAAATTGGATTTTTAGATATTTTTAAAATTATTTCCACCACCATGGAGCTTCATACCCGAATTGACAATCCTGACCTTTCAGGTATTATTGAGGCTGATTGCTGGGCCAGGGAAAGAGCAAAATTCCTGATATAAAAGAGAGGTCTTAAAATGGGTTACTCTGCTGTTGCATTTATTGTTGTAATTGGCATCCTTGTTTTTTGCCATGAATTTGGACATTTTATAGCTGCAAGGCTTTGTAAGGTGGGGGTAGACATATTCTCCCTGGGGTTTGGCCCTAAAATTTTCAAGAAAAAATATGGAAGGACAGAGTATTGTATCTCTGCCATTCCCCTTGGCGGTTATGTAAAAATGGTGGGGGAAGAACCAGGAGCTGAAATTGATCCTTCTGACCAGGCCCTTTCCTTTACCCATAAGAGTCTGCTTCAGAAGAGCATTATAGTGGCGGCAGGACCTGCCTTTAATTTTTTTCTGGCTCTGTTTATTTTTTATGTACTCTACCAGTTCTCAGGCTTATATATGGCAAAGCCTGTAATAGGCGAGGTCCTGGACAATACTCCGGCCCAGAGTGCTGGCCTGGAATCCGGGGACATCATCACCAGAATTAATGAAAACAAGATTGAATCTTTTGAAGATATCAGCCGGGTCATTGGCAAGGGAAAAGGGGAAAGGCTTGAGATTACAGCCCAGCGGGACGGGCACATAACTTCCATTGTCCTTATTCCTGAAAAAAGGCCTGGGAAAAATATTTTTGGTGAAGATGAAGACAAATATGTCATAGGGATCAGGGGAACCGGTGAGACATTCCATAAAAGTTTGAACCCGATTCAGGCCATGGCCCGCTCCATCTCAGACACCTATGGGCTTGTTAAACTGACCATTGTATCTGTGGTTAAAATGATTAACGGCAGCATTTCTGCGGATAACCTTGGCGGACCTCTGATGATCGCACAGATGGCGGGTGAACAGGCTAAAGCCGGGATTGTTAATTTTGTATGGTTTATTGCTTTGCTTTCTGTCAATCTGGGTATCATAAATCTGTTTCCTATTCCAGTTTTGGACGGCGGACATCTTATGTTTTTTGGAATTGAGGCAATTACTGGAAAATCTGTAAGTGAAAAATTACGTGAAAAACTGATTCAATTCGGTGCAGCAGTGCTTGTGGCCTTAATGGTCTTTGTTTTCTATAACGATATTGTCAGGATGCTCAAGGTTGGATAATTTAATGCCTGAAATGTTAAGAAGGATAGTATAAAGGCGGATAATATGATTTCCTGTATTGAAATTGCTCTTAAACAAGAGCTTAGGGATGCCCAGGCATCTTCTCTAAAGAAAAAGGCTGATTCCTTTTTTGGAATAAATATTGAATGGGCACGGTGTATCAATATCGTGACCATTGAATCGGATTTGGACCGGCCCGGGCTTGAGCGGGTGAAAGATGAGATTTTAACCAATCCCGTGACCCAGGTTTCCAGTTTAAGACCTTTGGATATTGATTTTGACTGGTGTATCTGGATTGGTTTCAGGCCTGGAGTCAAGGATAATGCCGGTGCCACGGCCATGGAAGCCATCACAGATGTCCTTGGAAAAACCTTTGGCCGTGATGAGGGAATCTACACCTCAAAACGGTTTTGCCTCAAGGGAGACACCCTTACTCGGGAAATGGTTGAGAAACTTGCAAAAGAACTTTTGTCCAATTCAATTATCCAGCAGTTCAAGGTTTTCAGCGCTGATGAATGGGATAAAAACAAGGGTGCTGACGTAAAACCTGCAAAGGTAAGTTTAGATCATACGCCTTGTTTTGAAACCGTCAGAATCGATTCTGATGAAATGCTTTCCAGGATAAGTGATGCAAGA
Organism: Desulfobacteraceae bacterium 4572_89; assembly: GCA_002085465.1. Next base: position 11,614 of record NBML01000063.1, read on the forward strand.
AACCTGGCATTGAACCCAAGGGATATACCCATTATTCGGGAATATTTTCTGGATTTCAGGGTTTTGGCGGAAAGAAAAAAAATGGGGTTATCCAAACCCACAGATGTGGAGCTGGAATATATTTCCCAGGCCCGAAGCGACCATTGCAACCACAATTCCTTTAACGGTGTTTTCCGGTATAAAGATATTTCCACCAATGAAACCGTTGTGGAAAACTCCTTGTTTAAAACCTATATACGCAATCCCACTCTGGACCTTAAAGAGGAAAAAGACTGGGTAGTATCGGTTCTATGGGATAATGCCGGTGTTGGAAAATTTGATGAAGACAATAATTATGTTGTAACCGGGGAGACCCACAACTCTCCTTCCAATATGGAAGCCTATGGCGGTGCCATCACAGGTATTGTCGGGGTTTATCGGGACCCCATGGGAACAGGCCTTGGTGCCAAACTTTTTATGGGCAGTTTTGGATATTGTGTCGGGGATGTGGACTATGACGGTCCCCTGAAACCTCCACTACATCCCAGACGGCTTCTGGACGGTGTTATTGAAGGGGTCAAGGATGGGGGAAATAAAAGCGGGGTGCCAACCACATTTGGCCAGACCCTGTTTGACCCGGGATATATGGGCAAGAGTCTTGTTTTTGTTACTGCCCTGGGCATAATGCCAAAACTTGTGGGCACCAGGCCCAGCCATGAAAAAACAACCTCGCCCGGCGAACTCATCATCATGAGTGGCGGCAGGGTGGGCAAGGATGGTATCCACGGTGTCACAGCCTCTTCGGAAAGCTATACTGAGAATACCCCGGCCGGCCATGTTCAGATAGGTGATCCCTATACCCAGAAAAAAATGCATGATTTTCTTTTGATCTGCAGGGATGAAGGTCTGACAACCTTTATCACGGATAACGGCGGCGGGGGATTGTCTTCCTCGGTTGGTGAATCAGCCGTGCTGTCCAATGGCTGCGAAGTCTGGCTGGATAAGGTTCCCTTAAAATATGAGGGCCTGGACATGTGGGAGATCTGGGTTTCTGAATCCCAGGAACGAATGACCATTGCAGTAAGACCTGAAAATCTGGACAGGTTCATGGAATTATCCCGGGAGCATGAGGTGGAAAGTACTGTCATCGGTGAGTACACAGACACAGGCAAGCTTCATATCAAATACAGGGGCGAAACCTGTGCCTATGTGGATATGGATCTGCTGGAAAAAGGTTTTCCCTGCTGGGAATTTGATGCGGTATGGCTGCCACCGGAAACCAGGGGGCTTGTTGAACCGGTAATTACCAGGCCAAAGGATTTTAACCTTCTTTTAACCAGCATGCTGGCCAGACCCAATATCTGTTCCAAGGAATGGATTATCCGCCAATATGATCATGAGGTCCAGGGCGGCTCAGTGATCAAGCCCCTTGTGGGGGTTAACCACAATATCCCGTCTGATGCCTCTGTTACACGGCCGGTACTTACATCGGAAAAGGGACTTGCCTTTTCCCAAAGCATTCTGCCCTGGTATTCCAGGATTGATGCCTACCACATGATGACCTGCACCATTGATGAGGCAGTCCGGCGTATCATTGCCGTTGGCGGATCATTTGATCATATCGGTGGACTGGATAATTTCTGCTGGCCCAATATTTCTTATGATGAAAAGAAAAATCCCGACGGACCCTTTAAGGCTGCTCAGCTGGTCCGGGCATGCCGGGCTTTGAAAGATACCTGCATGGCCTATAAAATTCCTCTGCTGTCTGGAAAGGATTCCATGTACGTTGATGGACATCTTGAAGGGGCATTCGGGGAAAGAGTCAAGGTCTCTGCCCTGGAAACCGTTCAGGTTTCAGCCACATCTGTTTTGGATAATGTCTCAAAATGCGTGACCATGGACCCCAAGGTGTCCGGGGATATCATCTATGTCATGGGGGCTACAGGCAATGAACTGGGTGCATCGGAATATTATGATCTATTCGGTAAAATTGGGTTGAATATTCCCAAGGTGGATTTTGATTCATGTAAAATACTCTATAAAACCCTTGAAAAGGCAGTTTTTGAAAAACATTTTGTATCCTGCTATGATTAAAGCGTCGCCCATATTTACTAAAATCATCTCGATAGGTTAACAATATTGACTGTTTTAAAGATTCCCCAATTTCCAAGGATTTCAGGGACAAACTTTTTGATGATACACTATTGTTTTCAGAATCAGCAGGCAGGTTTATTGTAACAGTGGCTCCTGAAAATAAAGCGGTTTTTGAAAAATTGTGTAAAGGTCTGGCTGTCAGTCCTGTGGGTGTGGTAAATGACACTCACACAAGCCTGAAAATACAGGACAGGGATAAAAAAACCATTATTGATCTGTCCATTGAAACCATTGACAAGGCATTTAATAAAACCTTTGGAGATATGATATGAAAAAGGTTAAAGCATTGATTTTAACCGGTTTTGGTTTGAATTGTGACAATGAAACTGCATTGGTATTTGATCTGGCTGGTGCCCGGCCCCACAGGGTTCATATTAATTCATTGATTTCAGGCAGAGAAAAGCTTGAAGATTATCACATCCTTGCCTTTGGTGGTGGATTTTCCTGGGGTGATGACCATGGTGCCGGTGTGATACAGGCATTAAAACTGAAAAACCATATTGGTGAAGACCTGCTTTCCTTTGTCAGGGAAGGAAAACTTGTCATAGGAATCTGCAACGGATTCCAGGCTCTGGTAAACCTCGGGCTTTTGCCGGGTTTTGATTCTGATTATACCAGCCGCTCTGTATGCCTTACCTTTAATGACTGCGGAAACTTCAGGGACCAATGGGTTCATCTGGCAGCCAATGGGAACAGCCCTTGTGTGTTCACCAAAGGACTTGACATGGTTGACTATCCCATCCGTCATGGAGAGGGCAAGGTCATTGCTGATCCAGATGTTATTGAACAGCTTCTGGCAAACAACCAGGTGGTGTTCCAATATGCTGACAGCAAGGGATCTGCTGCAAAGGGAGTCTTCCCCGTGAATCCCAACGGATCACTGGAGGATATTGCCGGTATCTGCGATCCAACGGGACGGATATTCGGGCTCATGCCCCACCCGGAAGCCTATAACCATTTTACAAATCATCCAGACTGGACCCGGAAAAAGGAACAGCTCAAACGCCGGGGAAAGGCAATTGATACAGGCATGACCAATGGTATTCTTTTGTTTAAAAACGGGGTTGATTATATTCAGGATACTTTCTTTTGATTTCTATGCGGTCAAACTTAGATGATGCCTAATCCTAAAAACGGAGCCTGAACCAAAGTGCTTGGAACCCTTGTTAACTGCGTGGCCATTCTAGCCGGCAGTCTTGTGGGAATCTTGTTTAAAAACGGCATTCCTGAAAAATACAATCAAACTGTGATGCAGGCCATTGGTCTGGCCGTTATCCTGGTTGGGATCAAGAGCGCCATGGGCTGCGATGACCTTCTGATTATTATTATCAGTCTGGCTGTGGGGTCTGTTATTGGGGAGTTTGTTGGTATTGAGTCTTACCTGGAAAGGCTGGGAAATTTTCTGGAAACCAGGTTTGCAAATTCATCCTCCAGTTTTTCTTCGGGATTTGTCACTGCCTCTTTAATGTATTGTGTGGGGTCCATGGCAATTGTGGGTTCCCTTGAAAGCGGACTTACCGGCAATCATGATACTTTGTTTGCCAAGGCCGGTCTGGATGGAATCGTCGGGATTATCCTGGCCTCTTCCCTGGGGATAGGGGTAATGTTTGCCGCTGTGCCGGTACTGGTTTACCAGGGGGGCATTACTCTGTTGGCAGGGGTATTAAAACCATTGCTGATTCCTACTGTGGTCAGTCAGATGTCGGGCACGGGAGGACTTTTAATCATGGCCCTGGGCCTGAACATGATCCGGGAAAAAAAGATCAAGGTGGGCAATATGCTGCCCGCAGTATTTGTGCCTTTGGTCTATTATCTGATTCTCATGATAGTCGTTTATTGCAATTGTTCTTTCATGGTAATATCGTGTTTTCGTTCCTGTGTTGTCTGAACAAAGGTTTTGTCCTTATAAAAACGATAAACATCTTAAAACCATTTTGCAAGGGAAAAATAAAAAAAGTTTGCTTTGCCTAGAAAAAGAAGGGTGACTGACTCTTTTGAGAGCAATCAGTAATTGTTGCATTTGTGATAACAAAAGTCCAACAATAATATGAGTTGGATTATAGTTAAGAACTTCCCATGTTTTTCAGGACATCTTTTACCTGGTTGCCGTCGGCAAGTTTTCCAAAGTGCTTCATCACATTACCCATGGCCTGCATGGGGCTGTTAAACTGGGAAAGGTCTATATTTTCTTGAATCCATTGCTGGATCTCCTGGGAGGTTGCCATTTTTGGGAGATAGCTATTGAGCAGCTCCAAATAATCTGAAGAAGTTTCTTTTTTAAGTTCCAGCATGGTCTTTTCCGATTTTACAAATTTGCGGATGATGTTTAGGATGTCATTATCAATGATCTCATCCGTTTTTTTGACCCGGGTTGTCTTTTTTCCGCTTTCCAGGGTAATGGAGATGGTGAGGCCGGGAAAGGCTCCAATTATCAGCCGCATGGTATCCCGGACAGCCTGGTCCTTTTTAATCATGGCGGTTTTCATGTCCTGGCGGATTTTATCGTGAAGGGAGACCCCCATGGATGAATCCCATCCGTATTGGTTTTTGTTTTCTGACATTCTGGTATTTCTCCTTTTTTTTATTCAATACAATCCAGATAAGCATTCCCCCCTTGGGAAAAGTAATCTGGGTGTCTGAAGGAAAATGCTTTGCAACGGCAATGGCAGATGCCTGGTTTTTTATCTGATGCCTGAGTTTTCTTAAATGCCTGTCATAGGCACCGGTCTCAAGAAACCTGGAAACCACTCTGTGATTGATACTGGGAGTGGAAAGCAGTGTGTTGAGTTTCATGCGGATGACCATTTCCCTGAAACGTCCCGGGATTGTCCATCCAGTTCTCATCCCAGGTGCCAGGGTTTTTGAAAAAGAGGAACAATACAATACCAGGCCTTTTGTGTCCATACTTTTAAAGGTGGGCGGTCTTTTATTCCCAAAATAAAGATCCCCATATATGTCATCTTCAATAATGGGCAGGTTCCAGGCATTGGCAATGTCCAGGATGGCTTTTTTATTTTTTTTGGAAATTACAGACCCAAGGGGGTTTAGAAAATTTGGATTCAGCAGGCAGGCTTTTATGTTGTTGGATGACACTTTTGACATAAAAACCTGATTTTTCCCTTGCTTCCATCCTCCCACGTTTTTCAAGTTCAATATAGGCCTGATGAATGGTGGTTATGCTCAATCCCAGCTGGTTGTGGAGTTTTCTCAGGGAAGGCAGTTTTTCACCCGGAGCAAACCTGCCTTCCATGATATTTTCCTGGATTTCATCTGCTAAGGCTACATACCGAAAGTTAATTGTTGTTTTCATGAGATACATGATCTGTTATGGTTGATTTTAATATCTTCTGTAACTGTTTTTATGCTTTGTTTAATATATACTCGGCTGAAAATCAATGATTTAATATTGGAAACACAATGAAGAATCTAACTCTATATATTATTACCGTCCTGGTCTGGGGCTCCACCTGGATTGGCATCAAATACCAGCTGGGATCTGTGGACCCTATGGTATCAGTTATTTACAGGTTTGGTCTTGCTTCAGTCCTGTTAATGGTTTTTTGTTGCATAAGGGGGCTGAGTCTGAAATTTACCGTTAGAGAACACCTGTTCATGCTGGTTCTGGGTATATTTTTGTTTTCCCTTAATTATTGGCTGGTCTATGTTGCAGAAATTTATCTGACTTCCGGGCTTGTGGCAGTACTTTTTTCTTCCATTGTATTTTTTAATATTGCCAATGGGTTTATCTTCATGAAAGTACCTGTTGAAAGAAAAATGGTAGCAGGTGCTTTACTGGGCATTGTTGGTATAGGAATGATTTTCTGGCCGGAAATAAGATCTTTTACTCTGTCAGACAAGGGCCTGTTGGGTATCGTACTGGGGCTTTCCAGTGTGGCCCTGGCTTCCCTGGGTAATATAACTTCGGCAAGGAATACAAAAAACAATATTCCTGTTATTCAGGCCAATGCCTTTGGCATGGGATATGGAACCCTTGTCCTCATGGTTATTGCCCTTGTACTGGGCAAGGAATTCACGTTTTCATTTTCTGTCCCCTATGTGGGATCTTTAATTTTTCTGTCTGTATTCGGGTCCATCATTGCCTTTGGGTGTTACCTTACCCTTATTGGTTCCCTTGGGGCAAACAAGGCTTCTTATACCATTATGCTGGTACCGGTTGTTGCCCTGATCATTTCTTCTTTCCTGGAAGGATATACCTGGAATTTTTTTGCCATTGCCGGTCTTTCACTTGTTCTGGGGGGAAATTTTCTGGCATTGTACAAAAAACCCGGGAATGCCGCCTGAGTCCCTGCATTATTATCAATACCATTTGCATATTGAATTGGTTCTATGCTAATTAGATTCGGTATGAAACAATATGTGATAGACGGACTAGGGCCTAGGGACTATCAAACGCTAAAAGAATATCTGGACAAATATCTGGAACCGGCTACCATCAACGGTGTTTACTGGCTGGAACTGGAACAGGATATCCTTACCCCTGTCCAGGCTGACCATGAATCCTGTGGACCCCATGTGTTTGCCCTGATACTGGATAAAAATAATCTGTCCTGTGAACTTCTTGTGAGGATTAAAACAAATATTAAATGCGATTGCATGGGCTATGCCACCAGGGAGCAGCGGGACTGGCTTATGAACCAGATAGATGCGATCCTGGAAAAGCTATCAATCTGCATTTAAAACTGCATTTAAAATAATTTCAAGGTTGGATCAATGCTTAAAATAATACCCCTTGGCGGTCTTGGTGAAATCGGCCTGAATATGATGGTTGTGGAGTATGGGGATGTCATGTTCATCATTGATGCAGGCCTCATGTTTCCGGAAGATTATATGCTGGGGATAGATATTGTTATTCCGGCCATGGATTATATCAGGGAAAACAAAGATAAAATTCATGGAATTATTATCACCCATGCCCATGAAGACCATATTGGGGCCTTGCCCTACCTGTTAAAAGAGATCCGGCTTCCGGTATATGGTACAGCCTTTACTTTGGGAATTGTTCGAAATAAACTTGTTGAGTTTGATTTGAACAAGCATGTGGACTTGAACCTGGTAAACCCTGGGGAAACCCTTTCCATTGAGCCTTTTGAAATCGAATTCATAAGGGTGAGCCATTCCACCATAGACGGTGTGGGGCTTGCCGTTAAAACCCCTGAAGGGGTGGTGGTGCACACAGGGGATTTCAGGATCTGCCACAATGCCGACAAGATGAAAAATACAGATATTTCAAGCTTTGCCCGATTTGGAGAGGAAGGGGTGCTGGCCCTGATGTCGGATTCCACCAATGTAGAGGTGGGAGGGTATACCGTGTCCGAACAGGAGGTGGCCAAGAACCTGGATAAGATTATTGCAGCGGCCCAGGGCCGGGTCATTGTTGCCTTGTTTGCATCCAATGTGTTCAGGATTCAGCAGGTGATTGATATTGCCATCAAAAATAATCGTAAAGTGATTTTCAACGGCAGGAGTATGGAGCAGATCGTCTCTGTTGCCAGTAAACTGGAGTATATCCAGTGTCCTCCCCATATGATTCGTGATGTCAAAGAAATTAAGTCCTGTGCAGATAATAAAGTAGTGATCATTACCACGGGGAGCCAGGGAGAACCCATGTCTGCCCTGGTTCGTATGGCTTCCGGGGTTCATAAACAGATCAATATCAAAAAAAAGGATACAGTCATCCTTTCTTCTAAACATATCCCGGGAAATGAAAAAGCCATTGCAAATATCATTAACAAGCTGTACCGCAGGGGTGCGGAGGTGATCTATTCAAAAATTGCCCATGTCCATGCCTCGGGCCATGCCCACCAGGAAGAACTCAAGCTTATGCTGAGTCTCACCAAACCCAAATATTTTATTCCCATCCATGGAGAATACCGGCACCTTGTTATCCATGCCAGGCTGGCGGAGAAAATGGGGCTTGAACGGGAGAATGTTTTTGTGGTTGAGAATGGTAATGTGATTGCCTTTGATAAAGAGGGTGCCGGTATCCAGGACCAGGTTCGTACCGGCCGGGTCCTTGTGGATGGAAAAGGGATCGGGGATGTGGGCAGAAGTGTTCTTAAAGAACGCAGAGATCTTTCCGAGGGGGGCCTTGTTGTGGTGACCATGGTCATTGACGAGGAAACAGGGGTGGTGCTTTACGGACCTGAACTGATTTCCAGGGGGTTTGTTTTTGATTCCATCACAGGGCATCTGCTGGACGATGCCCAGTGTGTTATCCTTGAAATTGTTGAAGAGGTTGAGACAGGGCTTGAGTCAAGGGTTGACATGATCAGGAAAAAACTTCAGCGGTCTTTGAAGCAATATTTTTCCTTTACCATCAATCGCAGACCCATGATTGTTCCAATTATTATCGAAGTATGAAAAAAGAATTATACGGCATTCTGCTGTTTTTTTCCATTATTTTAACAGCAGTAAGTTTATTTTCCTATGATGCAGCAGATCCCTGTGTGGGGAACCAATTTTTTACTATTCCCGATGTGGTCCATAACCTGTTTGGACTTACCGGAGCCCATGTGGCAGGGTTTTTTGTGTACCTTTTCGGGCTTGGTGCTTTGTGGGTGCCCCTCATCCTTTCCCTGCTCAGTATCTGGTATCTCAAGGACCAATCTTATGGAAATGGCCAGTCCCATGGAAATGGTAAGTCCAAGGGAAATACCAGATCCAAGGAGAAAAATCAGTCCAGAAGAATTGTCCTGCTGACCCTGGCAGGTGGGATAGTCCTTATGATCAGCACAGGCAGCATATTTTTTCTGTTCAAGGATATTTATGCCTTTTCCAATACAACTGTTTCCGCAGGCGGGGTAATCGGCAGGACCCTGACCTCCTTTTTATTAAAATATGCTAATATTACCGGTTGTATCATTATTCTTATTTTTTTTCTGGTCATTGGATTCACCCTTGCCACTGGAATTTCCCTTGTTACTCTTTTTGCATTTATCCGGCAGAAACTTTTTTCCCTGAAGAATATAGTGCAGGATGATTTTAAGGAATTTACAGATTATCTCAGACAAAAGATAAACCAGTTTCAAATAAGGAGAAGGCAGGTCAGGGTCCATGGTATCAAACCAGACCCACTTCAACCAGTTCAATACGAACCAGATCTGGAAAAAATTAAAGGTATAGAAAAAGAGATTGGTAATGCTTTTGTACCGCCAGAGAAGTCTTTGATTAAAATTGATGATAAACCAGTGGAAAAACAGGGAGCCGGTATTGCCCTGGATGATCTGTTTGAGCCTGCCATTGTAGAGCTTGAGACCGATGATACGGAATATATGTCAGACCCTTTAATTGTGGATATCCGGGAAAAGACTCAATTTAAACTTCCCCTGCTTGCATTTCTGGATGAAAAACCCCAAGTCAAGAGGCATATCGATACTCAGGTCCTCCAGGGCAAAGCCAGGATACTTGAAGAAAAATTAAAGAATTTTAATGTTTCCGGGGAGGTGGTGGAAATTTTACCCGGCCCTGTTATTACTACTTTTGAATATCGTCCTGCTCCAGGCATTAAACTCAGCAAAATAGTCGGGTTGTCCGATGATCTGGCCCTGGCCCTGAGTGCCATCAGTATCCGTATTGTGGCTCCCATTCCGGGAAGGGATGTGGTGGGGATTGAAATTCCCAATGAAGAAAGGGAATTGGTTAATTTAAGGGAGATGATCTCCTCAAAGGAGTTTGTTCGGTCCCAGTCTCTTCTGACCCTGGCCCTGGGAAAAGATCTTCTGGGGAAAGCCATTGCAACCCAGATGGATAAGATGCCCCATCTGCTCATTGCCGGGGCCACGGGAACCGGAAAAAGTGTTGGACTTAATTCCATGATCATCAGCCTTTTGTACAAAGCAACTCCGGATGAGGTCAAATTGCTTATGATTGATCCCAAACGCATAGAATTGTCTGTTTATAATGATATTCCCCACTTGATAACGCCTGTTGTAACAGATATGAAAAAGGCCACCAATGCACTTTTCTGGGCGGTCAAGGAGATGGAGCGCCGCTATGAACTTCTGGAACAAAACGGGTTGAGAAATCTGGTTCAATACAATGAAATGGTAAAAGAAGAAATTAAAAATCCCGGCCCTGCAGTGGATACTGATCTGGAAGCTTGTCCCCTTGAACCTCTACCCTATATTGTGGTGATTGTGGATGAGCTGGGGGATTTGATGATGGTGGCTTCAAAGGATGTGGAATATGCCCTGACCCGTCTGGCCCAGATGGCAAGAGCTGCAGGCATTCATCTTATTATTGCCACCCAGCGCCCGTCGGCTGATGTACTTACAGGAACCATTAAAGCCAATTTTCCCACCCGGATCTCGTTCCAGGTGTCCTCTAAAATTGATGGCAGGATTATTATTGACCAGGGCGGAGCTGAAAAACTCCTTGGTAACGGGGATATGCTTTTCTGCCCGCCAGGTACGGGAAAAATCATGAGGATTCAGGGGGCCTTTATATCTGAAAAAGAGATTGCAAAGATAACCGGTTTTTTACGGGAACAGCAAAAACCTGAATATAATGAAGCAATCACAATGGGTGATGGAGATGATGAAGAAAAAGAGTTTGATGAATCTGACTATGATGCAAAATATGATGAAGCTGTTGCCCTGGTGACAAAATCCAAACAGGCCTCCATTTCCTATGTTCAGCGAAGATTGCGAGTGGGATATAACAGGGCAGCCCGCTTGATTGAAATGATGGAGCATGAAGGGATTGTAGGTCCCCAGATTGGATCCAAACCAAGGGAAATACTTGTGAAGAGTTATGATGATTGATTTTAGCCTGGTCAATACCATAAAAGGCTTCATGGATGAAGATGAAGCCATGCGGCTCTTTGAACTGGCAAAACAGGCTTCCAAGACAGGACCTGTTCTTGAGATAGGAAGCTATTGCGGCCGTTCTGCCTCCATTATGGGCCTGGCATGCAAAAAAAATAATGGTATCCTTTATTCCCTTGATCACCACAATGGATCAGAAGAGCAGCAGCCCGGGGAAGAATATTTTGATCCTGAATTGTTTGATGACAGGACTGGTCAAGTCAACACCTTTCCTTTTTTCCGGGAAACCTTAAAAAAAACAGACCTTGAAGATACAATAATTCCCATTGTTTCCAAATCAATTATTGTTGGGAAAATGTGGCAGACTCCTTTGTCCATGGTGTTTATTGACGGAGGCCATTCCTTTGAGGCTGCTTATAATGATTTTTTGACCTGGTCTCCCCACCTTTTGAAGAACGGATTTCTGGCGATCCATGATATTTTTCTGGACCCGGCAAAGGGAGGGCAGGCCCCCAGACAGGTTTATGAAAAAGCCATGGCAACAGGGGAGTATACCATACTTGAAATGACAAAAACTCTTGGAGTTCTCCAGAGAAACTAAGGGGATCTACAAAAGAACCAGGTAAAAGGAATTATTCAAAAGGAATAACTTAAAAGGAATTATGGTTCGTAAACAGGCTTTAGAAAAAATAAAAAAATACTATCTTGAACTTTTGCCCTTTAACAAGGTGCTGGGAATTGGTATTGACCTTTTAGACTATGATTCCGGTGATGCTGTGGTAAGTTTTAACATGGCACCGGATCTGATTGGAAATTCTGCAGCAGGTATCCTCCACGGGGGGGTTACAGCATCGGTGATTGATCTTACCGGAGGCTTGAGCGCACTCATCTCCTGTGTAAAATTAAATGAGGGTGCTCCCCTTGAAATTATTGAGGAAAAACTTATAGGTTCTGCCACCATTGACATGCGGGTGGATTATCTCAGGCCGGGAAAAGGAATTTCTTTTCAATGCAAAAGCCGGATCATCCGGGCCGGTTCCCGCATTGTGGTTTCAAAAATTGATCTTTTTAACGACAAAAAGATCAGAATTGCAACAGGAACCGCCACTTATTTGATTGGGTGAGATGAGCCAGATAATAATGCCCTCTATTTATCAGATACAGGGCATGGGTTATGGGTTTATTCTTTCTTTTTTATTTTTTTAAAGGATGCTTTAAATTCCTCACAGGGGTCTTTGTAGGATACCCGCTGGGTAAACCATAGATAGTCTGACGAGGACACTGGATCAAAACCCTCCAAATCAAGGGGATGCAGATAATCGTCCAGACTGGAAGGTGTTTGATTGATTTCAGTTATCCCGATATTTGTCTGGGAAATATCAGGGTCCATGGCCTTTACCCTGTCCATGACACCCAGTTTATACTCTGTGTGGCCATTACCAATGATAACTACAATGGGATTTTTGGTATTTTTCAACTGGGTAATGGACAGGGCCATTTTATCGTTCCTGGCTGTCCAGGTATCATAGAGTCGGGATGCCATTTTTTCATTGCCCATGCCGCAGTGGACTGCTTTGAATATTTCTTTCATATGGGTCTTATATGCTTCATTGGTAAGGTTTGTTGAAAAAATAAGTTTTTTCTCAATATCCGTAAGTCCTGCCATGCTTTTTCTGGTGATTCTGCGTTTAAGGGAGGTTGACAGGTCCAGGCCGGAAATAAGCAGGCCATTGTCCCTGGCAAGTTTGAGCAGATCATAATAATACCCCCACATGGTGTCAGACTGGGAATCCCAACCTAGCTTTTTGCGCATCTGTTTTTCCATTGCAGATTCAATTTTTTGTGAGTGATCTGCCTTGCCAGAGTCTGCAAAGTTTAGTAGCAGAGGGGTGTCCTCCATGGAAAAAAACTCAAATCCAAGAATCGGCTTTTTCCCTTTTCCAATCAGCGTTTTTATGATTCTGTACTGAATGGCATGATGCATGGGATTGTCATGTTTTTCAGATAAATATATCACATCATAATTTGTGATTTCGTCTATCAGAGCATTAAAAGAAATTGTTTTATGTGTGCTTGTATTAATGATTTTACCAATCAGGGGGTCCTGGCGCATGGGGTTTTTGGGCAAAGTGGCACAGGAGTGGGTCAGGGGAATAATAAACAACAGAATCAGGAATGTAAAAAGTCGTGTCATTGAAGACCTCACATATTTTAAAAGACGGTTTCAATACTATATAATACTTTTTTTGATATTTTTCCACTAGGATCATGAAAATGCAGGGCAATAACATGAAAACGGAGAGGATATTATTTTTAGAATCTTACAATTCTAAAGGAAAAATAATTTTTCTTTGATCTATGAGAAAATTTCCTTTTACCAATACCGTTGTGATGGAAAGATTTTTATCAAGCAAGACAATGTCAGCATCAAATCCTTTGGTTAATTCTCCTTTTCCAGTGAGCTGGAACAACTTTGCAGGGTTTTGAGTGATTACCCTGAGGGCAACCTCAAAAGGAATTTTTTCTTTTTTTACCACATCTCTTACTTCAGTCAAGAGAGAGGTGCATGAACCAAGTGTAAATACTCTGGGTTCTTTGTTCTCGTTGAATATGGGAATGCTTCCCTGGCCATCTGAAGAAAAGGAAATCTGTTCAACAGGTATATTGTTCTCCAGGGC
>NBML01000064.1 GCA_002085465.1 Desulfobacteraceae bacterium 4572_89
GGTCCTGCTCCTTGTTCTACAACAAGAACTGGACCCGCTCATTTCTTCTTCACTGACCAATTTTCAAAGATCAAACTTATTTTTAAAGGTCATTATCTGACCGACAAAACCAGGACAATATACATGTGACTCCAAGCTTTGTCAAACCTTTTTTGTATTATTTAAAAAATAATTTTATGATACTTCTTTTTCCCCGCCCTTAACAGTATTTCATCCCCGTCAATATCGGTTTTTGAAACTGTCTGATCAAATTCCATCACCCTCTCTCCGTTTATATATGCCCCGCCCTGTTTCACCAGGCGTCTTGCATCGGATTTGGATTTGCATAATCCTGTTTCTGTCAGCAGATCAATAATTACTTTCTTATCCAGCACATCTTCCCTGGAATATGAGGAGGAAGGAACAGACTGATCTCTGGAAGGGGAATGAATCCCCCTGGGTATGCTGGAACCTGATAAAAGGCCTGTTGGCACTTCTACGCCGCCAAACACAGATGCAGATGCCTGTAGGGATTTACGGGCCTCATCCTCTCCATGGGCAATTTTAGTGGCTTCATAGGCAAGGATTGTTTTCGCCTTATTTAAATCAGCCCCTTCAAGGGATTTTACAACTTCAATCTCATCCATGGACAAAAAGGTAAACAAGGCAAGAAACCTTGGAACATCCGCGTCATCACAATTGACCCAGAACTGATAGTACTCATAGGGAGAAAAACGCTCAGGATCCAGCCAGACAGCCCCTTTATGGGTTTTACCCATTTTAATTCCACTGGCCGTGGTAATCAATGGGAAAGTAATGCCAAAGGCTTGCTTACCAAGGGTTCTCCGAACCAGATCAATTCCTGCCACAATATTTCCCCACTGGTCGCTGCCTCCCATTTGAAGAAAACAATCAGAGGTTTTGGCAAGTTCCATAAAATCATAGGCCTGGAGAAGCATATAATTGAATTCGATAAAGGTCAGCCCATCATCTGAATCCATCCTGGCCTTATAGCTTTCAGCCTTAATCATCCGGTTAACTGAAAAATACCTGCCGATATCCCTTAAAAAAGGAATATACTCAAGCTCTGTAAGCCACTTTGCATTATCCAACATCAAGGCTTTGTCATGGGAAAAGTCAAGAAAACGTCCCAGTTGCTTCCGAATTCCAGCCTTGTTTTCATCAATATCTTCCTGGGTGATGATCTTACGCAATTCAGTTTTGCCTGACGGATCTCCAATCAAGCCTGTTCCACCGCCTACAAGGGCAATGGGCCTGTGACCATTTCTCTGCATATGGGCCAGGGCCATGATACAGACCAGACTTCCCACATGAAGACTTGAAGCAGTTGGATCAAATCCAATATAACAGGTAGCCCTGTTATTATTCAAATAATCTTCAAGTTCTTCATTGTGGGTAACCGCGTCAACAAACCCTCGCTCCTTAAGTACACTCAAAACACTCATGTATCTTTATTACCTTTATTTTCTTGTATATTCCACTGCTCTTGTTTCCCGAATTACAACCACTTTTACCTGGCCCGGAAATGTCAAATTTTCTTCTATTTGATGGGCAATATCCCTGGAAAGAAGCACAGCAGTCTCATCTGTAATTTTTTCACTCTCGGTGATCACTCTAATTTCACGTCCTGCCTGAATGGCATATGTATTCACAACCCCATCAAAGGAGTTTGCAATATTTTCAAGGTCTTCAAGCCTTTTAACATAATTCTCAAGGCTCTCTTTTCTGGCGCCTGGACGGGCACCTGAGAGTGCATCCGCTGCCTGGACAATATAGTCATAAACCGTCTCGGGCATCCTGTCTTCATGATGGGCAGCAATTGCATTGACCACAGCTTCAATCTCGCCATATTTTTTGGCAAGCTTGGCACCTATGACGGCATGGGCCCCATCCACTTCATGGTCCACGGCCTTTCCAATATCATGCAAAAGCCCCATACGCTTGGCAAGCTTGATATCCAGCCCAAGTTCTGAGGCAATGGCACCTGATATAAAGGCCACTTCAATTGAGTGCTGAAGCACATTCTGGGCATAGGATGTTCTAAATTTCAATTTACCAAGGACCTTTATCAATTCAGGATCAATCCCATGAACGCCAAGGTCAAAGGCAGCCTGTTCCCCGGCTTCCTTAATGGTGGCATCCACTTCCTCTCCAGCCCGCTCAACCACATCCTCAATCCTGGCAGGATGGATTCTACCGTCAGAAATTAATTTTTCAAGGGCAATCCTTGCAACTTCCCGGCGAACCGGGTTAAATCCGGACAGAATAACGGCTTCCGGAGTATCATCAATAATCAGATCAATCCCTGTGGCAGCTTCCAAGGCCCTGATATTTCGACCTTCACGCCCTATAATCCTGCCTTTCATCTCATCCCCGGGCAAATGCACAACAGAAACAGTTCTTTCAGCCACATAATCCCCTGCATACCTCTGAATGGCTGTGGAAATAATCTTTTTGGCTTCTTTATCTGCCTGTTCCCTTGCTTCGCTGGTAATCTTCTTTATCAACTTTGCTCCCTCATGCTTGGCCTCTTCTTCCATGGCTTTAAGCAGGAGTTCCTTTGCCTCTTCCAGAGTCAGGCCGGATACTTTTTCAAGTTCTATTTTTGTTTCTTCCAGAAGGGTTTTATATTGCTGTTCTTTTCTGGTGGTTGAATCCAGTTTCTTTTGAATTTCAGTTTCTTTTCTTTGAAGCTCTTGTTCCTGTTTTGAAAATTGATCTTCTATTTTATCCAGTTTTTCACTCTTTTTTGAAAGCCGCCTTTCTTCTTTTTTCAGATCAGCACGGGTCTCTTCTGTTTCCGAATCAAAATCACTTTTCATTTCAAGAAGCCTGGATTTGGCTTCAAGTCTGGCTTCTTTTAAAAGAGTATCTGCCTTTCTTCCAGCTTCTTCAATTATTTGTTTTTGTTCTTCCTCAATATTCAGATTTTCCAGAGTGACTTTTTTTTTGAACTTAAAAAAGACAATGATTCCCAGTCCCAGTAAGACAACAATCATTGATGAGAGTATCATCACATAATTCATTCAATAATTCTCCTAAAATGCCATTGACACCAGCATAGATTCTATTGTTAACCTCTATAAAATAAAATATGGATTTATAAAACTATGGGATGGGATACCCATTGGGGAAGGATAGAAAAAGAATATTGTGTATAACAATTACCCCCACAGACTGCCGTGTTGCTTTTTAAGGCTTTGAACCAAGGGTTCAAAAAGTTGGGTGTCCAATAATACCTTCAGGCTTTTCCATACAATGCGGAACCTAGCACACCAGTATCAGAGTGAACTCCCTTTTTACTATGCGTTAGGACAAAGACTGTCATACAATCACGCACATTGCAGGGGCTTTTTGTTATACAAACTTAACTACTATTTTATTCAATCCCTTTATCAATTTTATGCATCAGAGACGAAATCCTTTTTTCCACATCTCTTTCCAGCTCAGAATGCTGCTGCTTCAGCTCGTAAAAGTCCTTTGACAGATTCATGGCTGCAAGAAGCAATACCACTATTTTATTCCTGCCTGTGGCCTTATTCTGGAATAGTGTCTCTGCTTCATTGATATAATCCTTTAAATGTTGTGCAACTTTATCCGGATCCTTTACCAGTTTGTCCGGTTTAAATCTGAATTCTTCCCCAAAAAGGTCGATTTTAACAATTTCATCCAATGAAATCCCTTTACCGAATTTTCACGGTCACACGTTTGATTGATAATCTGAGGGCACATCATTAGAGAAACTATCCAATTTTGTTAAAAGCCCATCAATTTTTGATTTAATTAAAGTCTCCTGTTCAGAGTATAACTTTTCTGTCTCTTTCTTTTCATTCAGATTCGCCTCCAAATGCTTAATTTTTGAAAGCAATTCTGCATTCTCCACTTGCAGGGTCTGACAAAGTTCTAATAAAAGATCAATTTTAATGTCAATATCTTCAAACGTATTTTTAATAAATTCATTGCCCATTTTCATAGTCTCACAAAGTGTTTAGTTGAAATTCACAAAGTGTTTAGTTGAAATTTAGTATAGTTCAAAATATTTGAGAAAGTCAAGGTAATTCATTTTCAATCTGTTGGATCATGGATTCGGCTATCTCAAGCTCATCCAGGGTATTCACACCCATAACCTGTCTTGAATCATCCGTTACCACAACACTTATTTTTTCTTTTCTGGACCTGGCAATCTCAACCAGATCTGTTAAATAATATTCAGACTGTCTGTTATCCGGACGGATATTATCTATGGCCTCATCAATAAATATTCTCTCAAAACAATAAATCCCGGCATTTATAGTTGTTATTTTTTTTTCTGCTTTTGTTGCATCAGCCTCTTCCCGGATACATGCCACATCACCTTTTTCATCCAATACAATCCTGCCGTATCCAAAAGGATCTGTGACCTTAACAGCCAGAACACTTAATTTTGCTTTTGTTTTCCTGTGATTTTCCAGCAAATCCACAAGCGTACTTTCCTTGATCAAAGGCACATCCCCACACAATACCAGTACATCCTTCACATTTGGGTCAAGATGGGGCAAAGCCTGCTTTACAGCATCACCGGTTCCAAGCAGATTTTTCTGAAATACAAAATTGACTGGATAAACCTGACTGATCACATCTTTCACCAACTGGGCCTGATGGCCGACAACCACATAAACATTACCCCGGGTCAATCCCACAGCACTATCCAGGACATGGGTCACCATACTTTTTTTTGCTACCTTGTGAAGAACCTTGGGTTTATCAGATTTCATTCTGCTTCCCCTGCCTGCAGCAAGTATAACAATGGCTATATCATTTGTTCCATTACCTGATTTGGTATCCAATCTGGTCTGCCTATTCTGAGCTTCCATAATTCCAATTCCCATAAAATTTATTCCCATAACCCTGGGTTTCTGCTGTAACTATAAAAAAGGGGATGCTTCCATCCATAAAAGCATCCCCTTTTTTGTTTTTAATCTGCTGAACAATTTTATCTAAAAATTAAAATTCCAGATTCACATTATTATTTGATATTTGCAATTTTAATCCTGCCAATGGCTCGTCTCAAAGCTGCTTCCGCCCTGACAAGATCATTATCAGCAGCTTTTTCACTGAGACGTCGCTCTGCTCTCTCCTTTGCTGCCTGGGCACGTGCAACATCTATATGCTGCCTACGTTCGGCAGATTCAGCCAGGATGGTCACTTTGTCGGGCAATACTTCTGCAAACCCTCCGTTGATAAAAAGAAGCCTTTCTTGTCCTTTGGAATCTTTGTACCTGAGAGCACCCGTTTTCAAAGAGGTCAGAAATGTGGTATGCCCTTTGAGGGCACCGAATTCACCTTCTGAACCTGGCGCCACTACAATCTCAGCCTCTTCACTGACAATTGCCTTTTCTGGGGTAACTACTTCAAGAAATAGTTTATCAGCCATGATATTCCTCCCAATGTTTATTCAGCCTTAGCCTTTTCAATGGCTTCTTCAATGGAACCAACCATGTAGAAAGCATTTTCTGGAAGATCATCATGTTTGCCTTCAATGATTTCTTTAAACGATCTTACAGTGTCTTCAACCGTTACAAATTTACCTGGCATGCCTGTAAATGTTTCTGCAACATGGAAGGGCTGGGATAGAAATTTCTGGAGCTTTCTGGCCCGTTGTACAGTGATTTTATCTTCATCTGACAGCTCATCCATACCAAGGATAGCAATAATATCCTGAAGTTCTTTGTATTTTTGCAGGGTCTGCTGGACCACCCGGGCTACATTATAATGGTCTTCACCAATGTAAGCTGCATCCAGAATCCTTGAAGTTGAATCAAGGGGATCCACAGCAGGGTAAATACCCAGCTCTGCAATCTGCCGGGAAAGAACAACCGTTCCATCCAGATGGGCAAATGTTGTGGCAGGGGCAGGATCTGTCAAGTCATCGGCAGGCACATAAACGCATTGGACTGCTGTGATGGAGCCTTTGTCAGTGGAAGTAATACGTTCCTGAAGTTCCCCCATGTCAACGGCAAGTGTAGGTTGATACCCGACAGCTGATGGCATTCGACCCAGGGTAGCAGATACTTCTGCACCAGCCTGGGTAAAACGGAAAATATTATCCACAAAAAGAAGCACGTCCTGTCCCTCTTCATCACGAAAATATTCGGCACAGGTCAGGGCGGAAAGTGCAACCCTGGCCCTTGCTCCCGGAGGTTCTGTCATCTGACCATATACCAGAGCACATTTGGGAAGAACCCCGGAATCTTTCATCTCATGGTAAAGGTCATTACCTTCACGGGTTCTTTCTCCAACTCCGCCAAATACTGAAATCCCACCATGCTGCATGGCAATGTTGTTTACCATTTCCATCATGATAACGGTTTTACCAACACCGGCACCGCCGAACATACCCATTTTACCGCCACGGGGAAAGGGAACCAGAAGGTCAATCACCTTCACACCGGTTTCAAGAACCCGCACAGTTGTATCCTGCTCGGTAAAGGCAGGCGCATGCCTGTGGATGGGAAGCATTTTTTCCTGGGAAATTTCGCCCAGACCGTCAACCGGTCTACCCACAACGTTAAGAACCCGCCCGAGAGATGCTTTACCAACAGGCATCATTATTGGACCGCCTGTATCTTTAACTGCCATGCCCCTCTGGAGGCCATCAGTTACATCCATTCCAATACATCTAACCACGTTGTCACCCAGGTGCTGGGCAACTTCCACAACCAGATTGTCTTCCATGTCACCTATGGCAGGGTTTGTAATGGTTAGAGCCGTCAGGACCGGAGGAAGGTTTCCCGGTTCAAATTCAACGTCAATAACAGCACCCAGTACCTGCGATATTTTACCTATATTCTCAGCCATTTTTTTCTCCTTAAAAGCTGTTTTATCAATTTAAGTATAATCTTATCTATCCCTTAAGTGCCTCTGCACCACCAACAATATCCATGAGGTCTGACGTAATGCCGGCCTGTCTTGTTTTGTTGAATATTGTCTGGAGTTCGTCCACCATGTCCTCACATGCCTTGGTTGCATTTTCCATGGCTCTCATTCGAGCCGCATGTTCACTGGTGGATGTCTGGAGCAGAGCATCATATATCTGAATAAAAATATTTTTTGGCAGCATTTCACCCAAAAGTGCTTCAGAAGATGGTTCGCAGATATGCTCAGGAAGGAACTCTCCCCCTGCTATCTCTTCTGTTTCTTCAACCACTTCGTCCAGGGAGGGAATGGGAAGAATCTGTTTTAGGGTGGGAATCTGTTTTGCCATGTTTTCAAACTGGGAATAAATCAGATATACTTCATCAACAGCCCCTTCAAGGAAAGAGTCTATGAGTTTTTGTCCGGAAGTGGATGCCACTGAAAATTTGATATTTCCACCCACCACACCAATATACTCCTCATCAATGGAGTTGGGAATTTTCTTTGCCCAGTCCCTTGCTTTTTTACCAAAGCAAACCAGGGAAACATCCTTGCCTTCAAATTCGGATTTGATTAATTTTTCAGCTTTATCAATCAGATTATTATTAAAACCGCCACAGAGTCCTCTGTCTGATGTGCAGAGGAGCAGGACCACCTTTTTGACTTCTTCGCGGGGGACAAGCAGAGGGCTTGCACCTTCGCCGGATTTCCCGGCAATACTCCCCAGAACTTCAGCAAATTTGCCGGCATAGGGCTTAAACGCCTCCATGCTGTTCTGGGCACCGCGTAATCTTGAGGTGGCGACCATCTTCATAGCAGAGGTAATCTGTTTAGTCTTTTTTACACTGACTATTTTGGATTGTACTTCTTTTAAAGTCGCCATTATATCTACCTTTACACCTATAAGTTATTGAATATATTCACGATAAAATCTAATAAACGGGTTAGATGGTATCCTTGAACTCTTCGTCATAGGCTTCCAGGCATTGTTTTAGTTTGCCTTCAATCTCTGAAGTAATTTCCTGTTTTTCTTTTAAGCCGGAAAAAATCTCAGGAAAACGATTTTCAACAAAGGGATAAAGCCCTTCTTCATATTTTGCAACAGCTTCTCTGGGATATTTATCAATATACCCTTTGGTTCCTGCATAGAGAGCAGTCACCATTTTCTCCATGGGAAGAGGCTTGAACTGGGGTTGTTTTAAAAGTTCAACCAGGCGTTCACCACGGGTCAGCTGTTTCTGGGTGGCTTCGTCCAGATCTGAGCCAAAGGCGGCAAAGGCTTCCAATTCACGAAACTGAGCAAGATCCAGGCGCAAGGTACCTGCTACCTGCTTCATGGCTTTTACCTGGGCTGCGCCCCCAACTCTTGATACGGATAGACCAACGTCAATGGCAGGTCTTATTCCGGCAAAGAAAAGGTCTTTGTCCAGGAAAATCTGACCATCGGTAATAGAAATAACATTTGTAGGAATAAAGGCAGACACATCTCCTTCCTGGGTTTCAATGATGGGAAGTGCCGTCAAGGACCCTGCCCCCTCAGCATCACTGAGTTTTGCAGATCTTTCCAGCAGACGGGAATGATTGTAAAAAATATCCCCGGGAAATGCCTCACGTCCAGGAGGTCTTCTGAGAAGCAGGGAAACCTGACGATAGGCAACTGCCTGTTTTGAAAGATCATCATAGATAATCAGGGAATGTTCGCCCTTGTCCCTGAAATATTCACCCATGGCACATCCTGCATAGGGAGCCAGATACTGCATGGCTGCTGATTCAGAAGCAGATGCCACAACTACCGTGGTATATTCCATGGCACCATGCTCTTCCAGGGCCGCTACAACCTGGGCAACGGTTGATTTTTTCTGGCCGCAGGCAACATAGATACATTTGATGCCACTTTCTTTCTGGGCAATAATGGCATCAACAGCTACGGCTGTTTTACCAATCTGACGGTCACCAATGATAAGCTCACGCTGACCACGACCAACAGGGGTCATGCCATCAACTGCCTTGGCACCTGTATAGCAGGGCTCATGAACACCTTTTCTGGCAATAACACCGGGAGCTACCAACTCCATATTCATATAAATATCAGAATTAATGGGGCCCTTTCCGTCAACCGGCTCACCAGTCGTGGTAACAACCCGGCCCAGGAGTGCTTCACCCACAGGAACAGATGCGATACGGTCAGTTCTTTTAACCACATCACCCTCTTTGATAACTTTATCATCCCCCAGGATTGCAACACCCACATTGTCTGATTCAAGGTTCAAGGCAAGGCCTAGAATTCCACCGGGGAATTCAACCAGCTCCATAGCCTTGACTTTTTCCAGACCATATACCCGGGCAATACCATCACCCGCAGAAAGAACAACACCTGTTTCACTCAAATCAACTTCTGCATCAAATCCTTTGATCTGATCTTTTATTATCTGGCTAATTTCTTCAGCTTTAATTTCCATTAGACACTCTCACCTTTTTTTAATGTTTCCCTCATATTGACCAGCTGAGTTCTCACGCTGCCATCCAAAACAAGATCACCAATTTTTGTTACCACACCGCCAATGAGGCTTGGATCCTGCTCAACATTCAGAATAATGTTTTTACCGGTCTTTTTGGACAATGACTCCCTTATTTTATCCACAGCTTCCGACGAAAGCTCTGTTGCAGATGTGACACTGGCCTTGACAACTCCTTTAAGTTCATCTGCCAGATCTTTATAATAGGAGGCAATATCCCTTAAAAATCCTATCCTGCCCTTATCAAATAAAAGAAACAGGAATGATTTCATAACAGCAGAAAAATCAGTTGCAGCAAGAACTGCCTGAAGCACTTTTTTCCGGTCATTTTTATTAAACAGGGGATTAATCAATGTCTTCTCAAACCCTTTCTGGGTGTTAAAAAGTCCGACCAGAGCC
>NBML01000098.1 GCA_002085465.1 Desulfobacteraceae bacterium 4572_89
GATCTTGAAGCTTTCATGGCAACTGATATCGACTGCGCTGAGAATGTTGTTATATTTGAAGGCAACTTAGTCGATGATAATTATTTTACGGAACGTCATTATGTCATGGACAGAGGGTTCATAATGAACAAATTGAACGTTGACTACCAGGCGACCTCAAAGTTTAAACTCAGCCTGGCAGGGATGTACATGATGACTGCCGAAGATTTGGAGTATCATACTCCTGCTAATGAGAAAGTCAGTGAAGACGAAATCGGTTTTGAAATTGATGCCCGTGCCAGTTATAAGCTGTTCAAAAACGTAACAACGGATTTCTGCTTTGGTTATCTCTTTGCCGGAGATGCCATGGACTATTTTGAGGTGGATTCAATCCAGGATGGTGACTCTGACGAAGACATCTGGGTTTCAGCAATGAGAGTCAGATACAAATTTTAAATTTTATGCAGGCTAACTAAAAATTATAGCCTAAAAATTGCAAGCGTTATTTGGCCGGATATGCAAGGAGACGAGTATATGCAGTGCAGTTGTCGTTTATGACAAATACCTGGCAACTGAGCAGATTCGGCCAAATAACGCTGCCTCCGGGTTCATATTTAATTTATGCATCTCCTTCTATGAACTGTCCGGCCATTTCAATAATATCCACCAGAAGAGTTGTGTGGCCTTTTATCACAGCAGACCCTTTGATTCCCTTCTGTTTAAGGGTGGAGTGATCAATTGTAAGAATCTCTTTAAGTGTGTCCACAGGAGGGGTGGTCAATAGCCCGAATTCTCGATCCTTAACCTTGAAAACAATCACCTCATGATGCTTTCGTTCCGGCAGCGCCTTGACATCCAGCAGCTGAGAAAGTTCATAAATGGGCAATGCACCTCCCCGGTACTGAATCACTTTTTGTCCGCCGATCTGTTCAATATCTGATGTCGACAGTCTTTCAATTCTCTGCACATTTTCAAAGGGTGCTGCGAAATATTCGGTCTCCTGGTTCTTAAACATGACAATGGATCTCTTGTCATCTCCAGGACCGCTATTTTCCGGCAGGGCGTTTTCCTGTTGGCTGGATTCTGCCAAGGTGGAGAGCCCGGCCATCTGGGCAAGATTCAGAATATCGAGAATCAGCGCAGCTTTGCCGTCTCCCATGATTGTGGCACCGGCATAGGCCTTATATTGGTTTAAATGGCGTCCCAGTGGTTTAACAACGATCTCTTCAGCATCCTGAAACTGCTCCACCACAAGACCGTACTTATAGCTGCCTGCATAGACGACTGCTATGTTCACCGCACTTGAATGGTGCCGGCGTCTGTCTGTTTTGTCTCTTTCCTTCCAGTTATGCTTTTCTTCACGGTCTTCCCCTGACGAAAGATCGCCGTCAGGCTTATGTTTCAGGGCTCTGCGGTCTGCTATGTTTTTTCTTTTTTCAGGTTCTGGTGAGCCGGTTTCAGGATTGATAAAGGTTCTTTTTATGCCAAGCATTTCCGGAAGGTTGAGCAGAGGTAGAATTTCACCCCTTAGCCTGATCACATCAGCATCACCAACTTTTTCTATCTTATGCTTCACCTCAGCTGCCGGTATTCTTAAAAGCTCACCCAGGTTGGACTGGGGAATTACATAGCGCTCCCCTCCCAGGGAAGTGATCTGGCTGGGTATAATGGCCTGTGTCAGAGGGAGTTTTATCTGAAATTTCGTTCCCTGACCTGGAATCGATTCAACATCCATAACCCCGCCCAATCCCTCAATGGCCCAGATTGCGCTTTGGGCGAGATTCTCGGGAAAGAGCCCGCATCCGTCATCTGATAATGTTAGGTTCACCTGACCTGTGTCATGGGAAGCGTTTACTTGAATGTGTCCCTCAAGGGGTTTATCCTTCTCTCTTCGTATGTCCGGATCTTCTATCCCTTTTGTAACAGCCGTTTCAAAAAGCAGTCTCAAAGGCTCAACCATTGCTTCCAGGATGGTTTTATCAAGTTCCACATTTCGGCCTCTGGTTGTGAAATTAATGGGTTTGCCGTATTTTTTACCGAGGTTTTCCATGATGGGGGTGATTTTGTCAAAAAGGCTGCCCATAGGTTCCATCCGGGTGTTCATAATGGCATCCTGAATTTCCGATGTGATAATATCTATTCTCTGCCCGGATGATTGAATCGCCTTCATGTCAACGGCACTTATTCCCTGGAGAAGCTGATTCCTGCTCAATACAAGTTCTCCTGCAAGGGACATCAGTCTGTCCAGAAGCCCCAGTTTTACTGTTATAGAGTCAGTGGACGTTTTTTCCGGATTTTTTTTATTCATACTGTCTGCATTTGATTTTGCCATGCCTGTCATCCCTCCCCGGTTGACCCGGTTTATACGGCCTGCCTGTCATTTGACACGGCAGGCCGCAGATCTATCATAATTTAAACCTGCTCATCATCTCATTGAGGTTTTCTGCGAGCTTTGACAGTTCAACAGCACTGTCATTCACCTGAAGACTCCCGCTTTTCATCTCTTCGGCAGACTGGCTGACACCATGAACATCTTCGGTGACCTCTCCTGCCACGGCTGAGGTCTGGTTTACATTTTCATTAACCTCCTGAACACCGGCCGCCGCCTGGCTGACGTTGTTTGATATCTCCTGTGTTGTCGCTGACTGTTCCTCAATGGCCGTTGCAACAGTTGTGACAATGGTGTTGATCTCATTTATGATTTCAACAATGGTACCGATGGCCGAGACGGATTCCCGGGTCGTGGTCTGAACATCCCCGATCCTTGACCCGATCTCATCTGTGGCCTCTGCCGTCTGCTGCGCCAGGGCCTTTATTTCCCCTGCAACCACGGCAAATCCCTTGCCTGCCTCTCCGGCCCTTGCCGCTTCAATGGTGGCATTTAAGGCCAGCAGGTTTGTCTGTTCGGATATATCCGAGATGGTATCCGCAGCAACTATCATTTGAAGATTTGCCGTTGTCTGTTCCGTTGCGGCGGCAACGCTGGTCATGCTGGTTGTCATCTCTTCGGCAGCAGTTGATACATTGTTGGCCTTTTCCGATGACTGTTCCGCGCCGGAAGCCATCTGATTGGAGATGGCGGAAAGTTCCGTGGATGATGAGGTTAGTGTCTGTACACCGCCGGAAATATCATTAAACATACCCCTTAAGTTATCCGTCATCTGCTTCATGTCGGCATATACGCCGGTGATCTGTCTGCCATTGGTATCAAAGGTGACGGATAGATCTCCATTTGCTATGCTGTTGGCAACCATTGCAATTTCCGAAGGATCATGCCCCAGTTGAGTCATGATTCCCCGCACAAACCAGAGAACCCCTATAACGGTTAGTATAAGGAAGATGGCGCCGGCAATTAGGACCATGCTGCGGATGGAGACAACATGGGCCATGAACTCGGATTTATTCTGGGTCACCCCGACACTCCAGCCCGTGGTCGTAACAGGGGCAAATCCGGCAAGCTTTTGAATCCCCTTAAACACATACTCCTCAACCCCCGAGGCCTGATCCATCATGCTCTTGGTGATGGTTTCCATGCCTTTTACTTTTTTCAAGTCAAGGCTGAGAATGAACTTTTTATTGGTATGGACTACAATGATGCCGTTTCGGTCAATCACAAAGGGATAGCCTGTTTTACCCACTTTTACCTGGGTGATTTTGTTTGATAAACCACCTAATTTCACAGCAGTTGCGAAGACGCCTGTAAACATACCTGAAACAGAGTGCAGGGGGACGGCAACAACCGCAACAGGCTCTTCGCTGACCTTTGACAACACAGGATCACCTATGACAATTTTTCCATTCCGGGCTTCCTTGAAATAGTTTCTGTCGCCAACATTTACTTTTTTTTTCCTGTAAGTGCCGTCTGCGTTGTCTGCGATTATGAGCCCGTTTTTATCGGTCATGAAAAATATATCATATCCGGTTCCAATCTCTTTAAAAAGATCTGAGAGATAGGATTCCAACTGGGCAATTTCATCACCGGCGTTTTCAATACCGCCTGCCATGACTTTTTCTCCAGCCTTTACAACCAGCGGATCACCAGCAATCATCCGGGCTTTTTTCATCTCCTGCTCCATGAAGATATTGGTCATTGTCGCCAGGGTGTTGGCAGTCATCTTTGCCTGCCCCTTTGAAATGGTGAGCAGTGATGTTGATGCTTTGTTGATTGCGAACATCCCAACAACAGTCAGGGGGATGATGGCAGCCAGCACGCCTCCCATGATAAGTTTTGTTTTTAATGTTAATTTTTTCATTTTTCCTCCTAATTTTGCGTTTTAAACGTATGGTTGGGGTTCTTGTATTTATTCCAAGGTATTGATGAGCTCCCAGACATTCCCCGGCCAGTCGTGGGCGGACAGGGTTTGAATGAACTCGGATGAGACGGCTTTAGGTTCCATTTTGTATTGTCTGGAAAGGGTGTGGAGTTTCTGGATGGTGATTGCTTCGATATTTTTTTTCCTTTCCCTCAGAGCGGCAGTTTGATTTCCATTGTCTCTCCACCGGTAATTTTTCAAAATTTGAAAAAGAGCATCACTTGATGATCTCCCACTATGTCCCAGTTGGTCCGGGGATGTCAACAATGAATCAGGTGGAAGCCTGTACAGGAGTGATGGGAGCGGCCTGTGAAAAAGCCCGAGCCTTATTTAATAAACAATCAAAAGATTTTGTTTGTGTTGACAAATTGTTCGATTTAAGCAATGTTTAGCCAGTTTTAATATCCTTTGTTAAAATAAATGATTTATGAATCAGCGATGTAAGTGGTTGTGCTACCGATGTAAGTGGTTGTGCTACCGACATTCAGAGAGATGGTACTTTATTTATTAAATAATTAGGAGGCATTAGAATGGCGGATTTTTATATTAATTTGTTTTTAGATGATGATGATCTGAAAAATGTTGAAGCTGCTGAACTGTCAGCTCAGGTTCAGGAGATTGATGGTAAGAAAGCACTCCAGGTGGGTATGACAAAAAAAGATAAAAAAAAGCTTATAAAGGGGTTCAAAGATTTGGCTTTTGATGGTGACAATGCCTGTGTTTTGCCTGACGAGCCGCACAAGACTCTGCTGGACATCATAATTGAAATGAAATCCATAGATGTAATGAAGTTTGCGATTACAAAATTATATAACCCGCTGGCTGGAAGGAGTATTTCCGGAAGAGGGGCTTCAGGGATGTAGTAATGATTGGTCCGGTCTTTTTTATCAGGCAGGAAGCCTGTGTAATAAAGCTGAAGAAAAGGTAAAATATTAATCATGGGGTCATGATAAGACGGATATCCGCCTTCTCGTGGCCTCTTTTTTTTGCTGATCTGCTGCCGGGCGGCTACAACGAATTTTGAAACTCTAACAATTACAAGATTTTGGTCGGAGTTTTATATAAAAAACTGTAACCGTTCACAGTCGATTTGCCGAATTGTAAGCGTTTACAGGGTGCTGCAGATGCAAGGCGGCGGGCATGCAGACGTACTCATGTACTTCAAATGCCCGCCAACGCAGCAGGTGCAGTAGTTGTCTGCAGCAAGGGAATGATGCCCTTTCCCGTGAGTGACACGGCTGTCAGTATCATGAAGCGTGTCGTAAAAACAGAAGAGGAGCTGGATTTTATCTGTGCCTTCAGGGATGCCGCGTCCCAGACCATGGAGCAGCTCACAGTCTCCGGGGAATTCACGAAAGAGAGGGTGGAGGCCCTGGCTAAAGGACTTGCCGGTGAGGGACTGCTGTTTAATCAGCCCAATTCAAAGGGGGTCATGATCTATCGCCTCCTGCCCCTTGTCATGATAGGCCTCATGGAGTACAAGTTCATGACGCCCCTCACCGGAAGTGAGGAGGAGCGTGAACTCGCAGAGCTGTTTGAGACTCTTCTTGGGGAGTTGAGGGTGGGGATAAAAAAGAACTACAAAGAGCTGTCTCCCCTTTTTGAGGCGGCCCCTGCCCTGGACAGGACCGTTCCCGCCGGGAGCACCCAGGAGGGGAAGAGGATCAAGGTTATCAAAGTGGACAAAGCCCTGGATTTTCCAGAAGAGAGGGTGCTGCCCAGTCAGACCATTGAGGATATTATTGATAAATTCGACGACATTGCAGTGGGGTACTGTTTCTGCAGGCAGAGGAAGAGTCTTCTGGGGGATGGATGTGCCACAAACGCTCCCACATTGAACTGTTTTACCTTTGGTAAATCAGCGCGTCATACCATTGCCCAGGGGTTTGCAAAACCGGTTACAAAAGAGGAAGCCCTGAAGATCATGAAGGAGGCGGAGGAGGCGGGTCTTGTCCACAAAGCGTTTCATCCGGGTTCCAGGGAGTCCAGTCTGGAGACCAGTATCTGCAACTGCTGCAAGGACTGCTGTGATACCTTCACTCTCTGGCGCAGCGGGGCCCTGCCCCTGATCAACTCCACCTATTACTTGAGCATCATTGACGAAGACGCCTGCACCGGCTGCGGTATCTGTGTCGACAGGTGCCCCACGGATGCCATCACCATAGAAGACGAGGGATATGCCGTCAGGCAGGAGAGTTCCTGCATCGGCTGCGGGGTATGTGCCCGGTTCTGCCCGGATGATGCTATCTCCCTAAAGGAAGGATTCCGGCGGGTTTTTGTGGCGCCCCCTGGCCTGTAGAGCATGATATTACTGCCTGGTACCTAAAAATTGCATTCTCTGTTTTGAATTATGGAACCCGTTCACAGTCAATTTGCCGAATTGTAAGCGTTTACAGGGTGCTGCAGATGCAAGGCGGCGGGCATGCAGACGTACTCATGTACTTCAAATGCCCGCCAACCCGGACATTTGCGGTAGACGACTACCGCTGCATGGCCGGCGCCTTGCATATTTTTTCAGCATGGAGCAATTCTAATTTTGGGGCCTGGATGCTTGAAAACAGTGGATCTATGATTTCGTCAAATGTAATTTGTTGCTCTATAGTTCAAACTCCCTTGAGGTGACGGTATCCTCCATTCTCTGAATCCTGCGGTCAATGTTATCAAATTTTTTCTTGATCCGCCGGATGGCTGATTCCCTGGAGTTGGTATAGGATTGATAAAATTCATGGGAGCGGTATATATTATTGCCCGAGGCAAGGCGTGTAAGCCCGTCCCTGAACCGGGAATATTGATGCCTGCCGGACCGGTCAAACCTGCGGCCCTGTCTCTGTTTATATCTACGATGATATTTCATTCCATTGCCCATTCTCATTTTATCTGTCCCGTTTCTGTCGTTCTATCAATATTGTTTCCAGCGCTTCCACCCGCTCTTCCATTTTGGAAAGTCCGTTGAAAATATCCTGAATCATTTTTGTTTCATCGGTCTGGGCCTGCCTCTCCTTTTTGGAAAGCCCCCCGGTTTTGGCTGCCCGTATTACGCCGATAATGACCAGTCCCAGGGTGGCGAGCAAAAGCATTCCGCCTCCGATCATAACTCCCGCAAAGTATAAGCCGTGCATTGAAAACATTCTCCCTTTTGATTGAATCAATATTTAGTTTCTTAGCTCTTATTTTTGTGTTTTTTGGACAAGAAAATTGGAAACTCTGTTTGGTCCCGGCTTGTCCTGGTTTAGGTTGAATTGGAATAATGATTCAGCTTTCGGAATCAGCTGCTTCTACATTGAAGATCAGCTGAATTAAAGTCCGAAAGCTGAAATAGTTGTTTATTCTGTAACATCATCACTTGAAGATTGGGAGGATTTTAAGTCGCGAAGCTGTTTTTCAATCTCATCATCGGCGGCTAATTCATCAAAGGCCTTTTCAAGACTGCTTTTTTTGCCGTAATTGACCAGGTCTGCCTCTGCTTCCATCCGTTCGATATGGTTTTCCATCTCCTCAAACTTCTGCATGACCTCGGAGCTGTCCATCCGCCGCAGCTCTTCCTGGACTTTTTTCTTTTTCGTGGCCCGGATATGTCTCTGAACAAGCAGGCGTTGTTTGTCCCGGGCCGACTTGAGTTTTGCCTCCAGTTCCTGGATATCATCCCGGTATTGTTCTGCAATCTGGCTGAGGGCTGTAAATTCATTTTCCACCGTCTCTGCCCGCTGGGTAAACCGCCTCTTTTCCAGGAGCGCCTGCCGCGCCAGGTCATCCCGGCCCTTGGTAACGGCCATGCTTGCCTTGTTTTCCCAAAAAGTTTCCCTCTCTTTTGTGTCATCCAGGAGCCTGTGAACTTTTTTCTGGTTTGCAATGGTGTTGGCGCAGGAAGATTTGATTTCAATCAATGTGTCTTCAATCTCCCTGATCATGAGTTTGATGAGTTTTTCAGGATCTTCAGCCTGGTCCAGCATGGAGTTGAGATTGGATGCGATGATATCTTTGAATCGTGTAAAAATTCCCATTTGTATTCTCCTTTTTTTGGTAACCGTTCACAGGGTACTGCACCTGCTGCGTTGGCGGGCATTTGAAGTACATGAGTACGTCTGCATGCCCGCCGCCTTGCATCTGCAGCACCCTGTGACAAAAGATGATGCTTATGATATCTATTCTTGGCGGTTGGTTGTTTTAACCATAAAAAGGTTATAAAGACTAAAGTTCGGGGAAAATACATGAGATATCCAAGACGGGCAACTGAATTGGACAGAGATGTTTCCATGCCCCAGGGGCTGGGACAGTCAGAGGTCTTTCTCGAATTTCAGGAGAAAATATCCAGGGTCGCTCCCATTGACAGGCCTGTTTTGGTTTTAGGGGAGCGGGGAACCGGCAAGGAGCTGGCTGCCGCCAGAATTCATTTTTTGTCCAAGCGGTGGCAAAAGCCTCTGGTCACCCTTAACTGCGCCGCTTTGACCCCCACCCTTATCGGATCAGAGCTTTTTGGATATGAAAAAGGCGCTTTTACAGGAGCCGGCACACGGCAGGCCGGGCGGTTTGAACAGGCTTCCGGCGGCACCCTGTTTCTGGATGAAATAGGCTCCATACCCATGGAGGTTCAGGAAAAGATCCTGCGGGTTGTGGAGTATGGTTCTTTTGAACGGGTGGGATCTTCCCGTCCTGTTCAGGTGGATGTAAGGATTGTGGCCGCCACCAATGCCGATCTCTCTGAAATGGCAGATAAAGGCACATTTAAGCGGGATCTTCTGGACAGGCTCTCCTTTGAGGTGATTTATGCCCCGCCCCTGCGGTATAGAAAAGAGGATATTCTTTTACTGGCAAACCATTTTGCAGGGCGCATGGCCTTTGAACTGGGCTGGGAAGAGGTGCCCGAACTCTCCCATGGAGCGGTTGAGGCCCTTGAAGCATATTCATGGCCGGGAAATATCCGGGAGCTGAAAAATGTTGTTGAACGGGCCGTATACAGGTCCGGATCACAGTTGATCCATGGGATCTCCTTTAATCCTTTTCGATCACCCTATGGAAAGCTCATTGAAAAAAGCGGGACCCCATTACCTGTCTATGAAGAATCTGCCAAGGCTTTGGCAGATGAATTTAAGGGACTTGGGGCTGACCTTTTAAAAAAACCGTTAAAAGATTTGTCCAGGTGCTTTATGAGCATGGGAAAATAGAGGCATGGTGCCATTAAGAGACGGTATGCCGCCTTGGTTTTTCCAATAGGGAACTCCGTGAAAATCGGAGACGGGCCCGCCGCTGTGATCCTTTTTCCCATATCTGTTTTTCATGGGTGAATCCTTCGGTCTTGTATGCCACTGCTTTTTAGTGTTCTGATTTGTTCTTGAAATTGATCCTGCAATTTTCGCAGGGCATGGAATGGATGGAATACCGAGTGGGAAGGCTGCTGAAGTGAGAAGGAGAGTCAGAAGACCTGCCTGAACAAAATGAGCTTTTTTCGCGGACAGAGAATAGCTCATTGATCCTTCCGGATAAACACGGGACATCCCGGATCACTATTACTATTACGGTTTCGGGTGTTCCCATTGCCCCTGCTGCCTGGAAAGATGACTTTGGCAGCAATGGTCTCTTTGAGTCTGCCCCCATAAATCCGCTGTAGTTTTCATTTATGTCCATTGGAAAATTTATTCTTAAGGAGAAAGTGATGAAAAGCAAGAGCTCTGTAGTTTTT
>NBML01000065.1 GCA_002085465.1 Desulfobacteraceae bacterium 4572_89
ATCTTCCCTGGCAAGGACCTGGCCCAGGATAGTCAATGAAGCATATAATTTTTTACGATTGGGGAAAAGATCACCGTATTCCAGGGTGATCACGGGAATATCAGTCTTTTTTTCCAGTTTGACCGGGTCATATCCCATGGTGGGAAATGTTTTAATAATTACCTGGGGCAGGGGATGCAGCCCAAGGATTTTTTCAGGGTTGTCATTGCCCCTGAACCCTCCAAAAACAGGAAGGGTTTTAAATCTGGGATTGACAAGGGCATAGGGCCGTGCATCAAATTGGGTTTTCCGTTTTTCAATATCATCCACTCCCACCACAAGATCCTGGGCTTTGAGGTAGGTGACAAGTCTCAATGCACCGGGGCCGGAACAGATAATTTGTTTGATTGTTGCGGGAATGGTCACGGTTCTGCCAATGCTGTCCCTGATGGATCTTGTCTCTTGGGCAGAAAGTGTCTGATTTGGAAGAAGCAGGACCATGGAGACCAGTAATATCGTCATGCCTTTCAGAGGTGAGAATATAAATTTTATTATTTTGTCAGTAGACATTTTTTATCCAAAGGTTACTCCAAAAAGAAACAGCACCATAAAGAGCTGATTTCCCAATGGAAATTCAAATGCCTCCATGGCGCTGTTTTATATATCTGTCTTCTGACAGAAGTTGATCGAATTTCTACATAATTATGCCTGTTTTGTCAATACTTTGGTTTTTTGATCAGAATGGCTCATTTTTTTAATTTTGCTACTGGATGCATTCTGGTTTTTTAAAAACCCCTTGACACGGGATATGTGCTTGTATAGACCATTATAGGGATTATTGAGTCAAGAACGATTTTCCATAAGAAAAAGAGAGGGCAGGGGCAACAAAAAATATTTATAAGGAGAAAGGTCATGAAAAATAAATTATTACTAATTTTGATGATGGGTGTTTGCATGTATTTCAGCAGTTCCTGGGCAGGTGAAACCATTAAAATAGGATTTAACGCACCCCTGACCGGGTTTGCGGCATCTGACGGGAAATCATCCAGCTTCGGTGCCAAACTGGCAGTTAAACAGATCAATGAAAATGGGGGTATCAATGGGAAAAAGCTTGAACTTGTAATCTATGATGACCAGGCCAATGCTTCCCAATCCATTCCCATTGCCAATAAATTAATTGGTCAGGATAAAGTTGCAGTGGGGATTTCAGGAAGTTATTCAGGTCCCACACGATCTGCTGCAGGAATTTTTCAGGAAGCTGGAATTCCGTATATCTCCGCCTATGCCATTCATCCGGATATCACAAAAGCCGGGAACTATGTTTTCAGGACCTCTTTTCTGGGTGAAGTTCAGGGACGTGCCGGTGCAAAGCTCATCGGGGAAATTCTGGGTAAAAAGAAAGTGGTAATGATTACCTTGAAAAATGATTTTGGGAAATCCCTGGCTGCCGGTTTTAAGGAAAAAGCCAAAACCTTTGGAATTACAATTGTAAATGAGTATCAATACTCCATTAAAGACCGCCAGTTCGGCGCCATTGTTGCCAAAGTTAAATCCGACAATCCAGATGCCATCTATGCCTCTGGATATTATTTTACTGCAGGACCCCTTGTCAGCCAGCTGAGAGCATCCGGTATCACCGTCCCGGTTATCGGCCAGGAAGGGTATGATGGCCAGAAGTTTATTGAGATTGCTGGTAAAGCAGCAGAAGGAGTTATCATTACTACCTCTCTTGACCGGGACTCCACGGCTCAGGAAACAAAAGATTTTATTAAAAATTTTGAAGAACTTGCAGGCTACAAGGCGGATATGGTTGCAGCATCTGCCCATACCGCAGTTCAAGTTGCTGCCCTTGCCATGGAAAAGGCAAAAAGTATAGATCCGGAAAAAATCAGAGCAGCTCTTGCCGGGATATCCTTGAAGGCTTCAACTGGAACCATTGAGTTCAACAGCCTGGGAGAGGTAAGGAAAAGTGTTCAGAACCAGGTGGTCAAAAATGGTCAATGGCACCATCATTCCGTCATTGATGATCCAGAACTTCTGGCTCCCCCTGAAAAATAAAATCAAGGATAAGGGATTGTGCTTTATATTGAACTTTTTATCCAGGGGTTGATACAGGGGTCAACCTACGCCATTATTGCAGTGGGGTTGACCCTTGTATACGGTCTTTTACGGGTACTCCATGTGGCCCATGCAGGGCTTTTTACCCTGGGGGCATATCTGGGAGTTATATTGACCAATCAGACCGGCAGTCTGACTGCCGGTATATTTCTGGCTGCCATTGGTTCCGGGGTTATGGGAATGGCCATATATCGACTGGTGTATGAGCCCATATTAAACCGGCCTCCCCATGTGGCATTGATTGCCTCCATTGGACTTTATATCGGGATGGAAGAACTTTTCAGGCTTGTTTTCGGACCCTTTGGGCTTAGTTTCGTATCAGCACCCCTGCAGAGTGTTGTGGTGTTTTTTGATATCCATTTAAGGGCCTGCCAGATTATTACCATGATTACCAATATCATCCTGCTGGGCATCCTTGCCTGGATTTCCCAGAGAACGCGTATCGGGATTGGATGGAGGGCAACAGTTGATGATCCTGAAATTTCAGCCTGTTTTGGTATTGATCCGGTCAGGGTAAGGTACCTGGTTTTTTTTATGGGCAGCGCACTGGCGGCAGTGGCCGGGGTTCTGGTTGCCCTTTTAAGCAACCTTGTGGAGCCTACCATGGGTGCGGTTCCCTCTTATAAATCCCTGGCCATTATTGTGCTTGGTGGCCTGGGAAATGTTACAGGCACCTTGATTGCCTCTTTGGCGCTGGGTATTATAGAAGCCTTTGGCACAATCTATGTCGGGAATTTACTGGACCGGGATGCCATTGCATTTGCTTTTTTGATTGTTGTTCTGATGATAAAACCAACCGGTCTTTTTGCATCGAGGTAAGCTATGGGGTTATATGAAATAAGTCTTGCCACTGTTGTCGGCATTAACATCATCCTTGCGGTCAGCTTGAATCTTATTACAGGTTACTGCGGTCAGATCAGCCTTGGGCATGCCGCCTTTTTTGGTATAGGCGCATATACAGCAGCATTGCTGGCCAAGATTGGCTGGCCAATTTATCTCACCCTTGGAGCCGGGTTTTTACTGGCAGGTATTGTGGGTGCTGTCATAGGCTTGACAAGCCTTCGGGTCAGGGAGGATTTTCTGGCCATTGTTACCATGGGTGTGGCATTTCTTTTTGTGGGAATTGTCCGGCAGCAGGAATTCTTAGGCGGGGAAATGGGTATTTCAGGCATCCCTTCCCCGGGGATGGAAAAGCCGGCCTATCTTTGTCTGGTTTTGATTTTTGTATTGCTGGCCATTCTTTTTTCCTGGTATGTGAAACGGTCCTGGATGGGATATGCCTTTGATGCGGTGGCCGATGATGAGCAGACAGCCAAAACCCTGGGCCTGGACGTAAAATCCTATAAAATCACAGCCTTTGCAATGGGAACTGCCATGGCAGGGCTGGCTGGAGGGCTGTATGCCTATTATACCCGTTTTATTATTCCTGATGTCTTTGGTTTTATCCAATCAATAACTATTTTGTCCATGGTTGCCGTGGGAGGTATTGGTTCTATTTTTGGTGTTGTACTGGCAACTATATTTCTTTCTCTGATGCCGGAAATATTTCGGTTTATCAATGACTATAAGTTGCTGTTGTATGGTATTTTATTATTTTCAGTTATGCGTTTTGCCCCGGACGGACTGGCAGGTTTTTATAAAATGTTGTACAAAAAAAGGAATCTGAGATGACAACAATCCTTCTGGCAGAGTATGTTACTGTTAAATTCGGTGGTTTAACAGCACTTGATAATGTCCATTTTTTCGTTGAAGATGGAGAGTTTTTAAGCCTTATCGGTCCCAATGGAGCTGGTAAAACAACTCTTTTAAACGCAATCACAGGGGTTGTTGCACCTGTGAGAGCCTCCTTGAAACTGGGGGGGGATGATATATCAAATCTGCCAACCCATAAAAGAATCCGCATGGGACTGGCCCTTACCCATCAAATAGTAAGGCCCTTTACATCCATGACCGTTCTTGAGAATGTGGCATTTGCCGCGGGATTTAAGAAGGTAAAAAGGATTCTATCATCTCTGGTTACCTTTAACCGGATGCAGGAAAAAAATAAAGCCACAAAATTTCTTGAAGTTGTGGGTATTGAAAAATATAAAGACCAGAAAGTCTCCAAACTGCCCCTTGGGGTTCTCAAACGCCTGGAGGTGGCAAGGGCTCTTGCTGTTGAACCAAAAATATTACTTTTGGATGAACCCCTGGCAGGCCTTAACAGCCAGGAAGCAGGAAAATTGGCAGATACAATTAAAGGCATTTCAAAGCTGGGGATGACCATTGTTATGATTGAACATAATTTAAGTGAAGTCCTTAGAATAAGTGATCGACTCCATGTTTTGGACAATGGCAGGGACCTGGCTGAAGGAGAGCCAAAATCAGTAATGAAAATGCCCCAAGTTCGTGCAGCTTATCTGGGAGGGTGAAAAAATGTTGAAATTAAAAACCCTTTGTTGCGGATATGGTAATATGCAGGTGGTAAACCAATTGGATCTGTCAGTTGAGAAAGGCTCTGTAACCAGTATTCTCGGGGCAAATGGTGCGGGCAAGTCTTCTTTGATCATGTCCCTGGCCGGGCATGTTGAAATAACCCGGGGTGATATTGAATATGATGGACAAGTTATTACCTCTTGTACACCCATGGAACGGGTAAAAATGGGGATTTCACTGGTGCCTGAGGGAAGAAGACTTTTTAAAACGCTATCTGTTCTGGAAAATTTAATTATAGGCGGGTATACCACAAGTAAACTGCAAAGTGAAAAAAATATTGAAAATATTATTTCAATTTTTCCTATATTAGGTGAACGCCTTACCCAGAAATCAGGATCTTTATCCGGTGGAGAACAACAGATGCTGGCAATTGCTAGGGCATTGATGGCAGAACCCAGACTTTTATTGATAGATGAGTTGTCTTTAGGGTTGATGCCCAAGGCGATTGATATCTGCTATGGGGTTATAGATGAATTACATAAAAAGGGATTGACCATCCTGCTTGTGGAACAGAGTACCCAGCGGGCCCTGCAGGTTTCAGATTCCATTCTGGTCCTTGAATCCGGGAACACGGTATGGAAAGGGGCTTCTGGCCAGGCACAGCAGTCTTCTGAAATTATAGAGTCAATCCTTGGACTGCATCGTAATGATTAGCTGATTTTCATCTGAAATAAGGGAGAATAGGTATGAGTAAACACAAGTCCTTGATTCTTGCAGTGGATGACAAACCCCAGAACCTTCAATTTCTGGGAAAGCTTCTTTCAGACAACGGGTATGAAGTAGGCATGGCCCAGAGTGGTTACCAGGCATTGAATTTTGTCAAAAAAAATGATCCTGACCTGATTCTTCTGGATATCATGATGCCGGAAATGGATGGCTATGATGTGTGCAGAAGTTTAAAATCAGATTTCAGTAGCCGGCATATTCCTGTTATTTTTATAACTGCTAAAGACGATTCAGATGATGTTGTCAAAGGCTTTGATGCGGGCGGGGTTGACTATGTAACCAAACCCTTTAATTCTGCCGAGCTTCTTGCAAGAATCAGAACCCATGTTGAAATGAAAATTCTCAGGGGCCTTCTGCCCATGTGTTCCCAGTGCAAAAAAATTCGGGATGACAAAGGGTTCTGGGAACAGGTAGACTCATATCTTGAAAACCATTCCCAGCTGACTTTTACCCACGGGATCTGTCCGGATTGTCTGGACAGCCTTTACGGGGATACAGACTGGTATAAAAAAAGATAGCATCATCCAAAGTTTTCAGTTCAGGGCTGCCAATAAAACAAATTGAGCAGAGATGGACAAACAATTTCATTCAAGTCATAAATTTTGCGGTCATTAGCATGGTATTTCATGCCAAATCGCTTTTTCAGGCAGTGCGTTTTCAAGAATTTCAGGCTGGTTTCCAGGCAATTCAGTTTATTTTCTAAAAGTATAATTGATTTTTGTTAAGATTGCCTTATGTTAGTACTCATAAATTTAACCTGAATTCTGGAGTGAATATGAGTAAAGTTATTGCAATGTCCGGTAAGGGCGGGGTCGGTAAAACAACGGTTTCCGCTTTGGTGACAAGATATTTTGTAAAACAGCAGGAAGGTCCTCTTCTCGCGATTGATGCAGATCCCAACAGCAACCTTGGTGAAACCCTTGGTTTTGAAATAGAAAAGACAGTGGGTGATATTCGGGAAAATTTCATGAAAGATCCCCAGAGCGTCCCTTCGGGCATGGACAAGATGCTGTATCTTGAAATGCTCATGAACCAGGTGCTCATTGAGCAGAAGGAATTTGACCTTCTGGTCATGGGACGTCAGGAAGGTCAGGGCTGTTATTGCATGGTCAACAATATCCTGAACCGGTTTGCAGAGGAGCTGGAGGGTAATTATAAATATCTTCTGGTTGATAATGAAGCAGGTATGGAACATCTGAGCCGCAGGACCAGCGGTAAGGTGGATATTCTTCTCATGGTTACGGATTATGCCCTGCGGGGGCTCAGGGCTGTTGGCCGTATCAATGAAATGCTGGACGATCTCAAACTGGATGTCAAACACAAGGGTCTGATCGTAAACCGTGCACCTGAAACATTGAATCAGGCATTTCTGGATGAGGTGGAAAAAATTGGGGTTCCCATTGTGTGCACAATCCCCGATGATAACAATCTCCTTGAATTTGACATGGAACAACGATCTTTGCTGGATCTTCCCGATGATTCAAAAGCTGTGCTTGCTGTGGAAGAGATGATGAAAAAAGTGTTGGAGATGATTAAATAATTATGGGTAGAATATTTGATTTCAAGGATGCAGGAGATTATGATGCCTGGTTTGATAAGGGAAAAAACCAGCATTGTCTTGACCTTGAAATCAAATTAATCCTGGACCTTTTGTCTCTTCAAAAAGGTCAGCGCATTCTTGATATCGGCTGTGGAACAGGCATGAGCCTTGAACCTCTGATTGAAAAAGGCTTATACCTGACCGGAATTGACCCTTCCCCCTATATGCTGGATCTGGCCCATGAACGTCTGGGCAGCAAGGTGGACCTCCACAGGGGCATGGCAGAGGACCTGCCCTTTGATGATAATGCCTTTGATTCTGCCCTGTTGTTTACCAGTCTGGAATTTACGGACAGGCCTGCCAAGGCTGTTGAAGAAGCCTGCAGAGTAGCTAAAGATCAGGTTGTTATAGGGGTGCTTAACCGCTATGGGCCTTTGAATATGTTTCGACGGTTCAAGAGTTTTTTTTCTCCGGATATCTATTCCCATGCCCATTTTTTCAGTATCTGGGAATTGCGGCAAATATTGTTTGCAATCCTTGGGAATGTACCGATTAAATGGAGGACCACACTGCAGTTTCCCTTTATCAGCGGTCCTGTGATCTCCCGTATTGAAAATTGGAGGCTTGTGCAAAAGTCATTTTGCGGCACATTAATCGGGATGCAGATCAAACCAGTACCCAAATTCCGGACCCGGCCCCTGGAATTGAAAATTCAGACAAGAAAGATTTATAAGCCAGCCACGGGGCTGGTAAGGGGAATGAAGGTAAAAGAGCAGTGAAAACTCTATTATATGACAAAATGGAGGGCAAAAAGGTCCAGTGCAGAATCTGTAACCATTTTTGCATTATTGGAAATGGGAAAAAAGGTATCTGCAATGTCAGGGAAAATCAGGATGGCAGGCTGGTATCCCTGGTCCTTGACAGGGTCATTGCTTCCAGCGTGGACCCCATTGAAAAAAAGCCGATTTTTCATTTAAAGCCGGGATCATATTCCTATTCCATTGCAACGGTGGGCTGTAATTTCAAATGTCAATTCTGTCAGAATTCTGATATCGCCCAGATGCCTTCGGATAGAAAGGGCATGATACAGGGTAAGAAGATCCAGCCTGAAACCATTGTGGAACAGGCCCTGGCCAATGGATGCCAGAGCATTGCCTATACCTATACTGAGCCAACTGTTTTTTTTGAATTGGCCTATGAAACCGCTAAGCTTGCCAGGGAAAATGGGTTATCCAATATTTTTGTTACCAACGGGTATATGAGCACCGACCTTATAAAGATGATCACCCCTTTCCTGGATGCTGTGAATGTGGATCTGAAAGCTTTTGATGAAAAGTTTTATCAAACATATTGCCAGGCCAGGCTGGGCCCGGTAAAGGAAAACCTTGTGCAGTTGAAACAGGCTGGAATCCTGGTGGAAGTAACCACCCTTTTGATTCCCGGCCTGAATGATGATCCGGATGATCTGACTTCCATGGCCCGATTCCTTGTCAGAGAGCTGGGGCCTGAAACTCCCTGGCATATTTCCAGGTTCCATCCCAGTTATAAAATGATGGACAGATCACCAACCCGGGTCTCTTCCCTGGAAAGGGTATTTGATATCGGTAAAAAGGCAGGAATGCACCATGTTTACACCGGTAATGTACCCGGGCTATTGTCTGAGAATACTAAATGCCAGGTCTGTGATACAACTATTGTCAAACGTCATGGCTATACAATAGAAAATTACCTAAAGGAGAACGGAACCTGTCCTCAATGTGATGCCCAAATATATGGTATTTATTAAGAACCGGTTTTATAATAATGGATTCAGTTTTAAAAAAGAAAACCCTGAAGGAAAAAACAATGGAATACGGGAAGATGATCAAGTTTTCCCATACGATTTTTGCCCTTCCCTTTGCTTTGTCTGCCGTGGTCCTGGCCTGGCAGAATAATACTCCGTCCATTTGGGACCTTGCCTGGATAATCCTGGCCATGGTGAGTGCAAGGTCGGCTGCCATGGGGTTTAACAGGATCGTAGATGCTTCAATTGATAAGAAAAATCCCAGAACCGCCGTACGGGAAATTCCCTCCGGTGTGTTGTCCCAAAAAGAAGCCATTTTTTTTGTGGTTGTTTCTTCTATAGCCTTTTTGGTGGCGGCCGCCATGCTGTCCCTGCTTTGTTTTTACCTGTCTTTTCCTGTCCTGTTTTTTTTGTTGTTTTATTCCTATACCAAGAGGTTTACAAAATACTGCCATCTCTATCTGGGCTTTGCCATCTCCCTGGCTCCCGTGGGGGCATGGGTGGCAATTACCAGCAGCCTGTCCCTGGGAATAGTGTTTCTGAGCCTGAGTCTGTGGACATATATTGCCGGGTTTGACATTTTATATGCCTGTCAGGATATTGATTTTGACAGGGAACAGAAACTTTTTTCCCTGCCGTCAAACCTGGGTCCCAAAAAGGCCATGCAGATATCCTCTCTGTTCCATGTGCTGACCATGGTGTTTTTCTTGGCCATGTATATTAATTTTCAAATGCACGTCATCTTTTTATTTTTTCTGGCCCTTATTGCCATCCTTTTATTGATTGAGCACAGATTGGTAAAACCGGACAATCTTATCCATATTGATATGGCTTTTTTCCATATTAATTCTGTGGTGTCCATACTTCTTTTCATTGGCGTGTTAACAGAGGTCTGTTTTAGATGAACCCTGATCAAAATAGATTCAATAAAAACAAAGTAAATCAAAATAAAACCTATATTGTGGCCATCACCGGTGCATCGGGAGTTATCTACGGAGTAAGGCTTATAAAAGCCCTGGTTGAGACGGGCAGCAGGGTGCTGATCATCCTTTCAAATGCCGGCCGGAAAGTGCTGATCCATGAAATGGGATATGATAATAAAGTTTCGTTTCTTAAATTTCTTGAACAATATGGTGTTGGCCTTGATAAGGACAAAGATAAGTATCAGGATCAGGTCCATAGCCCAGGTCCTGAGGTATTTTTTCAGGATGAAATTGCATCTGCCCCTGCATCGGGATCTTTTCTCCATGACGGAATGGCAGTTGCCCCATGCTCAATGAAAACCCTTTCAGCCGTGGCTGCAGGCTATGGTGATAATTTGATTACCCGGTCCTGTGATGTAAGCCTGAAGGAAAAACGTGCCCTTGTTCTGGTTCCCAGGGAAACGCCCTTCGGGTTGATTCATCTTGAGAACATGACACGGGCAGCAAGGGCCGGTGCAATTATCCTGCCGCCTTCGCCCTCTTTTTATAACTTTTCTGAAACAATGGAAGATCTTGTGGATACTGTGGTGGCCAGAATCATGGACCATTTGGGAGCAGTCCATGATCTGGGAAAAAGATGGGGAACCTGAATTTAAGTAAAAACAGGGACCTTGTCCAGGGCATACTCAATACCCTGGATCAGAACGGGTATAAATCCTATATTGTGGGTGGTGCTGTCAGGGACATGGTGCTGAACCAATTGAACCAGGATGCTCCAAATCAGAGTTTTCAATACCAGAATT
>NBML01000066.1 GCA_002085465.1 Desulfobacteraceae bacterium 4572_89
ACCGGAATTAGGATAGGTATTGTAATCCATCTGGGGTGCATCGGTTTTAGACCGCATGGTTTTCCCATCCTTATCACGCTTCAGCGATACAATGGATCCATGACACTGCCAGCAACCACTGGCCATATTAGCTTTGTTGGTTGGCATACCACCGATTACTTCTGCCAGCATATTATCAAGG
Source organism: Desulfobacteraceae bacterium 4572_89 (assembly GCA_002085465.1). The sequence goes on from NBML01000066.1 coordinate 182, forward strand.
GATGCCATAATTTCACCGGCAGTGGCATGATGAGATACAGACATGCCCTTTGCCTCGGGTTCATGACACTTTGCACAGTCATTGGGTGTAAGAACGGCTTTGATAAAAGCACCCTCATGTTCATAACCCATTTCATCACCCTTATTTGCCGCATGACAGGTATAACACCCTACCTGGCCTTCTTTGGCGGCTGCATGGGCTGATCTTTCCCACTGGCGAACCAGGGATTTGTTTTCCTTTAAATGACAGGTGATGCATTTTTTGTTTATTTCGATATTTTTCATATTTTTTACATCAAAAGACGCTTCAGTCAATGCAAAAGCAGCTCCTGCTGTAAAAACAGATACAATCATAAAAATTAGTAATGACCTTAAAACAGTCATATTAAATCCCTCCCAAAATTTAAAGTAAAATACAAAAACTGTAAACGTTTTTGCACAGCCTCACCACTTGCCTGCACCACCTCCTTTCATAAATTGATCTTAAATTTTTATTAAAATTTATTTTACATTTGTCTCATTGTCTGCTGCCCAGAATGGGAAAATCTTACTCAATCCAAAAAGAATGATAAACGGAATGGACATGACGATAATCACGGCAAGTATTCCCTCCTTGTCAAACCATTCGGGATGAAACTCTGTATAGCCTCTTGCACTCTTGCTCATGAGCTGACCGCCAATCACAACGTTCCACCGCATGATCAATACCTGCAACAGCAGAATTGCAGAAACTGCGGCAGCCATAAAATTATATATAAAATCTTTTACTTTAAACAGACCCATTACACCTAAAACAAACAAGGGAATCACAGAGCATATCTTGACCTGCCATAACCAGAATGAGCTTGCCAAAGGACCGTTTAACAGTCCTTCCACCATATGGTGATACCCTGATTTTAAATAGGAATGGGAAAACACTTCCAGCATCTCAAAGGTAAAGGCCAGAATAAAAAAAAGAGTCAGTGTATTAATACATGTTTTAATACAGTCATAATCAATGGATCGCCCTTTTGCTTTGCGGATAACAATGTAGGCCAGGATAATGGCCGATATTCCGGATACACAGGCAGAAAATAAAAAAATCACCGGCATAAGAGGTGTTGACCATGTGGGATTGGCTTTAACCCCGCCGAAAATAAAGCCGACATATCCGTGAAGGACGACTGCAACGGGAATGCCGATACCCACCAGAAACCGGATGATCTTTTTGTCAAGTTTACGGGCATCTTCTGAAAGATCAATGCTGTCAAAGGTCAACGCCCGGTACAAAAGCTGAAGCCAGCCTCTTGAATTAGACCTTAATTCCACAAGATCTTCACGGTACACAAACAAAACAATAAAGATAACAACGCCCATGGACACGGCATAGATATATCCAAATCCTGCCATGGCTGAACTGGGACTGGGGGTTAAGAGCATGTTAAAATTTCGTTCAGGCCTTCCTAAATGGAGTAAAAGCGGGAGGGTGGCAATGGCCAGAAAAGCCAGGGCAAACAAAAGAGAAAACCTTGCAACAGGGCGCAGGCTTTTAATATCAAAAAGATAATAAAGGGCTGCTATGATAAATGCTCCGTCCACAAGGCCTGTGATATACGGATAAAGGACGATCATCATACTCCAATGAACATGAAGATCATTGGGAAACACATAATTGGTAACCAACATGGCTGCCGGGCTATGCACTGCATCCATCAGACCACCTCCCTTCTGGCGCCTTTGTAATAAAGCGCGGGAAAGGTCCCCATTTCCTTTTTAAGAACAGTCAAAACACCAGGACCTTTCAAAATTTTATAGACTTCAGATGTCTCATCCTTCATGGAGCCAAATTTCCTGGCACCTGTGGGACAGACCTCGACACAAATCGGTAACAAACCTTTTCTGACCCTGTGGTAACACCAGGTGCATTTTTCCGCAGTCTTTGTAATGGGATTTAAAAACCGGACGGAATAGGGACAGGCCTGAATGCAATAAGCACACCCCACACATCGTTTTTCATCCACAAGGACAAACCCGTCAGGTGATATAAACGTGGCTCCCACCGGGCACACCTGCACACATGGAGCTTCCTTGCACATATTACAAAGCTTGGGCACAAAAAAAGTATCCCTTATTTCTTCCTCAATATCTGTCCTGGGGTGCTGGTATCCGTCCAGTCCGCCATGGGGGCTGTCCACATAAAGCTTGTCACTGAATCCCTTGACATACCGTTCAACCCAGGTCCGGTAATTGCCGTCGGGGACATTGTACTCCCGTTTGTCTGCAACGCAGCAGGACCCGCAGCCGATACATCGGGTAATATCCACGATAAAGGCAAATTCCTGGTTAAGGATATCATAGTCTTTGCCCTTGATTCCCGGAATCTCTTCAGGGGTTTCAAGACTGCCTCCCCCCATGGGCCAGGCCAGAAACAAAGACCCGGCAATGGTTCCATTTAATACTTTTTTAACAAACGACCGTCGATCCATTTCAGGGGAGGGATTTAAAATTTTCATGATCCTGCCTCCATCAATCCTGTTATCTGTTTTGCCCGGATAATATACTTCAAAGGTGCATGAACATAATGGCATTGATTACAGTTATGGGTAATTTTCACATGCTGGTCCTTGAGATGGTCCGGCATGGCAACGGTTTTGATGACTTCTTCATGCCTTGCCTTGATCTCTGTGTTATGGCATCTGAGGCACAGGGTGGTAATCTCTTTTTCTTTTTTAACGGGCAGGGTTCCAATCTTTTTTCCATCTGCCACATGATCTGCATAGGTTCCATGGCAGAACTCGCAGGATATGGTCTGATGACGTCCCTTTTTATGGATTTCTGCCTCATGGGCATGACATTTGAAACAAGATGTATTGGTTCCGTGCCGGATGGGAACAAGGGCTGCCTCGGCAATGGCATCTGCCCTGTAAGGGCCGTAAACCCCGAAAGATTCAGGAATGAAGACTTTTTTAACCATAAGCCCCCCCCCTGCAATTATACCAAGACTTATCAGGACGATCAAAAGACGAATTCGGTAGCTAAAAGCCACAACCACCTCCTGTTTTACTCGTAACAATAATTTATCGGTCTTTAATTGCGATATCCATCTGAACTCTGATTCGCAAATTACTATATTCTATACCCGGGCATTATGCAACACTTCAAGAAACATTATTGTAACAATTGCAACAATATCGTTACAATGATCTGTATCATCCTTTTACTGTACCGGGCACAAGTTTCAATATAATCCCCGTCCTTGTAGGCAGATAAAGGCTTAATAAATTGCTTTCCTCTGATATCCGTTTGTCAAAAAGGGTAAAATGAACCTGATCCTGTTTAAGCCTGCCTTGCCCGCCAAATAAAATTTCATCGGAGTTAAAGATCATCCTGTACTCACCAGGCGGGGCATCAAATCGATAATCTGAAAAAGACTTTACAGGATGAAAATTAAAAACAAAGATCATTTTACATCGTTCAAAGGCAATGACCTTGTCATCTTCATGAACACATAAAAGATTCATTCCTGGACTGGACAACCAGTTATGGTCCTTTACAAGGGCAACCATTTTTTTATCAAATTCAAAAAGACTGGAATAATATAAATCCTGATCATATTTCAATGACCATTGACGTCTGGCATAGTGAAAGGAAAAATTATTCCTCTGGGTAGGAAAATCCACCCACTCAGGATGTCCAAATTCATTGCCCATAAAATTCAAATAGCCTGAGCCGGCCGTGGCAATGGTAATTAATCGGATCATCTTATGCAGGGCCACTCCCCTCAAAGTTTCCATACTAGCATTATTCTTTTCCATGGAAGTGTAGATGAGACTACCCATGAGATGCATCATATGGGTTTTATCACCAACCAGGGCCTGGTCGTGGGATTCAGCATAACTGATGGTCTTTTCTTCTTTTCTTTTACTTGTCAGTTCATGCCAGAGGGTACCCATTGGCCAATGTTCATCCCGAACCTCTTTTAACAGCTTAATCCAGAAATCCGCGATGCCCATGGAATATCGAAAATCAAATCCAAAGCCTCCTTTTGAAATGGGGGCGGCAAGTCCTGGATATCCGCTGACATCTTCGGCAATGGTGATAAAATCAGGATTGATATCATGAACAAGGCTGTTTGCAAGGTATAGATATGATAAAGCATCCACGTCCACATCCGGCCCATAATAATCCCCATAGTTTGTAAAGGACCTTCCCAATCCATGATCTTCAAAGATCATACTGGTGATACCATCAAAACGAAAACCATCAATTTTGAATTCTCTGATCCAGAATTTTAAATTGGATAAAAGAAATCTCAACACTTCTGGTTTGCCATAATCAAAGCATCGTGAATCCCATTGCCTGTGATAGCCTTTGGGTCCGTCATGGAAAAACTGGTACCTGGTTCCGTCAAATTTTGCAATACCTTCCACTTCATTGTTTACGGCATGGGAATGAATGATGTCCATAAACACCCTGATGCCTCTTTTGTGGGCAGCGTCAACCAGGCTTTTAAGTTCCTCCGGGGTGCCAAATCTTGATGAGGGTGCAAAAAAACTTGAAACATGATATCCAAATGATCCGTAATAGGGATGCTCCTGGATAGCCATCAATTGAATGGCTGTATATCCTGTTTCTGATATCTGGGGCAGAATGTACTTTTCAAACTCAGTATAGGTACCCACCCTGCCGTCTTCCAATGCCATTCCCACATGGGTTTCGTAAATCAGCAGAGGACCCTTTGGAGGCGAAAACTCTTTTATCTTCCAATTGTATGATTCCTCCGGCTGCCAGACCTGGGCATTGAAAATAAGAGTTTGAAAATCCTGGACCACCCGTGTGGCTGCAGTGGGGATGCGGTCTCCTTCCCCACCGGGCCAGACCACTTTGAGCCTGAATAGATCCTTGTGGGAAAAAGTTTCCTTTGAAAATCGTCTTTCAAATATATGGTTGTCTTTTCTTTTAAGCTGAAAATCCTTATTTTTCTGCCAAAAAGTTTTTTCCCAGACAATAAACATCTCAAGGGCATTGGGAGCCCATTCCCTGAAAACCCAGGAATCCCCATCCCTATCAAAATGCAGTCCAAACACCTCGTGAAAGTCTGCAAAAAAAAGCAAAGAACCCTTATTAGCCTGCCTTATCTTCTCCTCTATTCCAATAGCTTTTAACCGCCTGGATGAGATACTATCTGCATGGGCAAGAAGATAAGGATCATTGAAAATCCCGGAATCAGACAAGGAATGGTCTTTTAAGCATTTTTCCATATAAGTTTATATACTCTTCCGCACATCTTGTATGGTTAAATTCAAGTACACTTTCAATCATAATTCTGTTTATTTGTTTTTCTTTTATGTTTGGATCAAGGAAATGAAAATCCATTGCCCTGTCCAGCGCCCATTTCAACCCCCTGGCATCATGGACAGTAAATAAAAACCCATTGCCCAAATTATTTTCAGGGTCCATCTGATGGATGGTATCATGCAATCCCCCTGTATCGTGCACAATGGGCAAAGTCCCGTAAATTCCACCCACCATCTGGGGCAGACCGCAGGGTTCAAAGGAAGAGGGCATAAATAAAAAATCACTGGCAGCAAACGCCTGGTGGGACAATCCCTCGTTAAATCCGCAGATGGAAACTCTGTCCACAAGGCCATGAAACCTGACAATATCATGGAAATGTTTCTGAAATTCCCCACTGGCCACAGAAACAATCTGGAGATTTGAATCCCAGTATTGGGATACAATATCATACATGATCTGGGCCAGCAGCTGGCATCCTTTCTGAACAGGATCAAGCCTTGAGGGCCAGAAAAACATTACTGCATTTTCATCCACCTCAAGATCCAGGATTTTCTGAAGACAGGTTTTATTTAAGGTCTTTTGTTTCCTGTGATTTTTCGGGCCGTAATTATATCGTATTAAATCGTCAACAGCTGGATTGAATTCCGGTTCAGGAGCATTTAAAATTCCAGTGGCACATCCAGCATAATATTTATTGGTCAACTCCTCTTTCAGGCAGTTTTCAACAAAAGGATGACGATCTTCGACAATTTCGGTTAAAAATCTTGGACTGACTGTGTTCACATAATGGGCTGCAAATACGCCTGAAGTTAAAAAATCCACCCGGTTCCAGTCCCGACTCTCTTCATAATTAAAGGGCGGGGTTTTTAAAAACAGCCATTTCCAGAAGGATGCCGCATCAATGCCACGATCTTCAATTTCCGCCATGGTGGATGTCATGGTATGGATATTATGAATCGTAAACAGGCATGGAATTTCAAGCTGTCTGGCCATGGCAGGAATCAAGCCTGTCATCCAGTCGTTGCAATGGATGATATCCGGTTGAACCCTGGGAATAATATTGTTCATCACTTCCCTTTGAAATGCCAGGGAGACCTTAAGGTCTTTGTCTGAATATCCGGAATAGACATTATCCAGGTAATAAAAGGCCCTGTCAGCAGCCAGATGTATCCGTTCCTCTTCCAGGCGTTTTCTGATTTTTGCAAGTTTCCAGCTGTGGGGCTTGGTCATATGTCCATCAAAAATAGAACGATAATCCGGCAGGGCCACATGGACATCACAGCCAAGGTCAAACAATGCAGAAATCAGGGCAGCAGACACATCGGCAAGGCCTCCTGCCTTGGCTGAATAATGGGATTGCTCCCCCATATCTTCGGGAAGATAGGTCACTTCCGGCGTTACAATCAAAATTCTCGGTTTTTGTGCCATTTTCTCTTTCCCCAGATTATTTTACCTGTATTTTATTCATCTCCATTGGCCCAGGTAATAAGGCCTGGTGTATTTTTTAACACCTCATCCCCTTTTGGAATCACCCTGGCTGTATATCCGAAACGGCCTGAATCTGAACAGGTAATGGTGCATGCATATATGTGGGTACCCTGGGAGATGGTTTCCTGCAGCCACATGGTTTCCGCCCTGCTTCCTTCCAGTTGATCTGAAGGCCTTAATTTGCCATGATAGATCTGGACCTCAACCTCTTCCGGGATCAATTCGCCCAGAAAAACCTCAAGGGTAATCCTGAAGGTATCCCCCACCGTAAAATCAACATCAGTGATAACTTTGGGTTTTGATAATTCAATGCTACCCCATAGGGTTGTCAACCGGGACTGCACCTTTGCAAGTTCCCTGGCTTTTTCGGCAGAATCCTCTGTCAGCAGTTTAAAATTTTTTGATGCCGGGACATAATACCTTGTTGAATACTCCCTGACCATCCTGTCACTGGAAAAATCACTGATGGCCATTTTCATGGCTTCCTTCATCATCTTTATCCATTTTTCAGGAGGATTACCTCTTTTCCTGTCATAAAATTTTGGGATTACTTCGCCTTCAAGGAGGTTGAACAAAGCCTGGCTTTCCAACTCATCCTGGTACTCATGGTCATCATAGACATCTCCTTCTTCAATGGCCCATCCCCTGTTTTCCCTGAATCCTTCACACCACCATCCATCAAGGATGGAAAGATTTAATCCCCCATTGGCAGAGGCTTTCATTCCCGAAGTCCCGCAGGCCTCATTGGGCCTTCGGGGGGTATTGAGCCATATATCACACCCCTGGACCATATATCTTGCTATGTTAATATCGTAATTTTCAAGAAAAACCACCCGGTGCCTTACTTCATGGATACTTGCAAATTCAACGATACTTTTGATGATCTCTTTACCTTCATTATCATTGGGATGGGCCTTTCCTGCAAACACCAGCTGAATGGGTCTGTTCTCATCTATAATCAATTTTGTCAAACGGGAGACGTCTTTCAATAAAAGCCCAGCCCGCTTGTATGTAGCAAACCTCCGTGCAAAACAGATAGTCAATACCCGGTGATCCAATACACTGACCAATTCATCCAGCACATTCCTCTGTGCATTCCGCTTTTCATGCTGCAGCAATAATAACTGCCTGCATTTTCTTACCAGATTGGACCGGTCCAGCTCATGGACATGCCATAGATCAGTATCATCAATATTATCGATTCTGGAAATAAGCTTGGGGCTGGATAGTCTGTTTGACCAGTCCGTGGACAGATAACGTTCAAGCAGAGAATTTTTATGTTTGGAAATATAGGAACAAATATGCACCCCGTTGGTAATATGGGAAATGGGAATTTCTTTCACATGGTGCCCTGGCCATAGAGACTGCCACATACTGCGGGCCACCTGACCATGGAGGCGGCTGACACCATTGATATATCCTGAAAAATTAGCACCAAAAATAAACATGGAAAATTTCCCTGTATTCTCATTGCCATAGGGTTCTCCCCAGGATAATAATTCCTCTTCTGAAATGGCGAATTTTTCAGCATAGGGCTGAATATAAGGGAGGATTAATTCCTTTGGAAATTCATCATGGCCTGCAGCAACCGGTGTATGGGTGGTAAAAACAGAGCTTCTCCTGCAAATTTGAATTGCACTTTGAAAATCCAGATTATACTTATCCATGATAGTGGAGACTCTTTCCAGCCCGGCAAATGAACAATGTCCCTCATTCATGTGACAAACATTGGGGAAGATATCCATGGCAGCCAGGGCCTTTATCCCGCCAATTCCCAACAATATTTCCTGGGCAACCCGGATTTCACCATGGCTGGCATAGAGCCTTGAGGTAATATCTCTGATGACGGCTGGATTTTCCGGCAGATTGGAATCCAATAGTAAAAGTTTAATTTTCCCCACCTTCAATTGCCAGACATGGGCACGGATCCAACCATTTGGTCCGGGTATTTCAATTTTTATTTCAAACCCGGAACTGTCCATTACTTTTTGGACAGGAAGTTCAAACACATCATTTATGGGATAGGTTTCCTGCTGCCACCCGTTATGGTCCAGGAACTGCTTGAAATAACCTTCCTTGAACATAAGACCCAGACCAGTCAATGGAATCCCCTGGGTGGAAGAAGCTTTTAAATGATCCCCGGCAAGGATGCCCAACCCCCCTGCAAAAAATGGTAAGGATTCATGGAGGCCAAATTCCATGGAAAAATAGGAAATGGTCTCCCTGGGACCCAGATCAAACTCTTTAATCTGCGACACATAGGAAAACATTTTTTCAAATTTTGTTTTTACCCGTTCAAGATGGCCTAAAAAGCTTTCATCCTTTGAAAGTTCGTCAAATCTCCTCTGGGATATGAGAGAGAGAAAAGCCACAGGATTTTTCCCGATTTTTTCCCATTGTACAGGATTGATTCTATGGAATAATTCTATGGCTTCATGATTCCAGCACCACCAGAGGTTCCTGGCGAGATAATCCAGGAATGACAAAGGTTCTGGGATAGATGGATATACCTTATAAATTTGCATCTCTTCCATATACTAAATAATCTCCTGTAATAAATTAATCACCCTGCAAAAAATAATTTTGTCCTGCTTGGTCAGATTCGTTTTTTGATTTTGATTTGAAGGTTTACCTATGACATAAATAGGTAATTTTGTATATACGTTTCAGAAAAAAACATGGGAAAATATTATATTTTACCCTGGTTGAAACCACCGAAACAGTGTCAGAAAGCCTGG
>NBML01000067.1 GCA_002085465.1 Desulfobacteraceae bacterium 4572_89
AAATAACGCTGTGCTAAGTTTTCCGACAATGCTGGTATCAATTCCAATTTTTGGCGTAGTTCAGCTGCTAGATCAAGATAGCGTTGTTGCTCCTCCTAAATGAGATCCTGTATTTGCTGAATTACAGCTTACAAGAGTTGAATCGGTAAATACAGCTGTTAACAAATGAGAATATCCAACTGTAACAGGCACCCTGGAAAATATAGCTGAAAAAGTCAGACAGGCAAAACTCAAATCACCGGCAATAATTGTTGTGGGCCATGTGGTCTCTTTACGAGAGGAACTTGCCTGGTTTGACAAAAAGCCATTGTTTGGCAAAAATATTGTTATCACCAGGGCCAGGGCCCAGGCCAGCAACCTGGTTTCCCAGTTGACAAAACTGGGGGCCAACTGCATTGAGATTCCCACAATTCAGATCATTGCCCCAAAAGAAACAGATCCCCTCAAAAAAGCCATTAATAATCTGAATGAATATGACTGGCTGATATTTACCAGTGTCAATGGAGTAAAATTTTTCTTTGACACCCTGTTTGACATGGGCAAAGACGTCAGAGTCCTGGGTCATTTAAAATTTGCCTGTATCGGTCCCATAACCAAGGAACGGCTGGCAGACCATGGGATTATCTCTGATATCCTTCCGGAAACCTACCAAGCCGAATCTGTGGTGGATGCCTTTGCCAATATAAATATCAAAGGGAAAAAAGTGCTCCTTCCCCGGGCAAAGATAGCCAGAAGTGTTTTACCGGACGAATTGACAAGAATGGGGGCCATATTGGATGAGGTGGCTGTCTATGAAACTGTCCTGAGCACCCTGGGCAAGGAAACTCTCATTTCCATGCTGACCGAAAAGGAGATTGATGCTGTAACCTTTACAAGCTCTTCCACAGTATCCAATTTCATGTCTTTGCTGGAATCCCTGGATGCCAAAGCCCTGTTAAAAGATGTGGCAATCGCAAGCATAGGTCCCATTACCTCGGATACCCTGGTATCTTTTGAAATTAAACCATCAGTTGAGGCAGACCCATATACCATTCCCGGTCTTGTGGATGCCCTGCTTACCCATTACGGGAAAAAATAATAAAATTATGATTGCCGGCAATAGACCCATCAATTATTTACGGATATCCGTCACAGACCGATGCAATTTCAGGTGTTTGTATTGTGTCCCTGCCTCCCCTTTTTCAGTGATTGATCATAAAAAAATAGCAACCTATGAAGAAATCCTGAAAATTACTGAACTTGCCAGTGAAATGGGGATCACCAAAGTAAGAATCACAGGAGGAGAACCATTTGTCCGCAGAGGAATCTTCTCTTTTCTGAAAAGGCTGTGTAATCTTGAACCCCTTAAGGATATTTCCATTACCACCAATGGAGCCCTTTTAAACCGGGACAAAATAAGCGACCTGATACAAATGGGGATCAAAAGGCTAAATTTCAGCCTGGATACCCTTGACCCGGTTAAATTCACATCCATCACTGGCAGGGACCGCTTTCACAGGGTATGGGATTCCATTGTGACAGCTCAAACACTTGGTATATCTCCCATTAAAATAAATGTTGTGGCCCTCAGGGGTATCAATGACAATGAAATAGATTCCCTTGCCGCCCTGACCCTGAAATATCCATTCCACATCCGGTTTATCGAATATATGCCCATGGGGGATTCTGATGTTGAAAAACAGCAGCAAATTCTGACCAGGGAAATCCAGGATAAGATTGAATCAGCCTTTGGTTCCCTTATCCCCCTGAAAAAAGATTACAATGACGGCCCTGCCAAAAAATACCAAATACAAGGTGCCAAAGGTGTGGTGGGATTTATCACACCCATCTCTTCCCATTTTTGCAGCGAATGCAACCGTCTCAGGCTTACTTCCCGTGGAACTCTGCGGCCCTGCCTTTTGCATAATTATGAAAAAGACATACTCATCCAGCTGCGAAACGGGGCATCAGACCAGGAACTCAAAAGCATTATTGAATCAACCCTGACCCATAAACCTTTATTTCATAATATAAATGAACGTAACATCAAAGACATCCCCATCAGCCATATGACTTCCATTGGGGGATAAAAGCACATTAAGTAAGGTGCTTTTATCTGTTCTATTTTTCATCAAGAAATTTTGCCGCTTCCCTGTTTGAACCCAGAAGTATTGACAGCCAGCGGGTGGAAGTTTTGCCCCCAAGGGCAATTTTTACAGCCATGGTCAGGGGAACGGAAAGCAGCATTCCCACGGGTCCCAGCACCCACCCCCAAAATGCCAGTGACAGGAAAACAACCAGAGCGGACAAGCCGATTCCCTGGCCCATGATCCTTGGTTCAATAACACTTCCGATAATAATATTTACAATTAAAAAGCCCAGACCTGCAAAAGCAGCCGAAACAGGACCAAGCTGGACCAGGGCCAGCAAAACTGCTGGTGCAGCAGCAATTATGGAGCCAATATTGGGAATATAATTAAATAAAAAGGCAAAGACCCCCCACATTATTGGGAAATCCACTCCCTGAAACATAAGCCAAAATGTAATTGCCAAACCGGTTGCAATGCTGGTCATGGTTTTTATACCAAGGTACCTGTTCACACCGGTTATAATTTCTGAATACCTGTCAAGATCAGCATCTCTATCCATGGAAAGGGCACGTAGTTTATTGGGAAACCCGGCTGCCTCGGAAAGGATAAATACAACAGTTAAAAAAACAAAAAAAGTATTGGTTAATACCGCCCCCAGGCTATTTAGAGTATTTGCAACCAGCTTGAGTACCCGGCTGGGGTTGAACATTTCTGTTAATTTATCCGCCTGCACATCAATCCCATACCGGGACAAAAGCTGCAGGCTATCATGGATCAGCGATATCAGTCGATCCTGGTAAAAAGGAAGGTTGCGGGAAAAATCGGCAATGGAGGAAGAAATAAGGGTTACCAGAATCATCTGAGCGGCAATTCCACCTGTCATGAGGATCAGAATACCCGCAAAACTTGGGATTCCTTTTTTTTTCATCCAAAACAGCGGCGGAGTACATATAATGGCCAGAAATATTGCCAGAAAAAAAGGGATCACAAGGAAAGCAGCCTCTTTCATACCAGCCACCACTATTATAAATGCTGCACACCCCATAAGAGGCCCATTGCGTATTTTTAAAGATTCCATGGTCCTTCCACCTTAACTCCCTGATCTGGTATCTGAAACATTATATAGAAGAGTAATTTATATTGTACTATTTTGGACAAATCAATCAAAAAATTCTTGTCTTGTTATTCATATTGACTTTCTGGCCCATCCCCATTAAAGGAAGAGACAAAAAATAACAAACCGTGAAAATATTGGACTTAGGACCGCAAATGAAATAAGTTGAGTAGAAATAGTAGCGTCCTTAGGCATAAAAAATATCAGGATTTGATTAAAATGAAAATTCCACAATCTCTTTTGATGCGGTTAAAAGAAAATGAAGCAACTGCAACAAAATTCAATGAAATAGAAATCAGCATACTTACCATATTGAATTTTCAAGATTTTTTTGAAAAGCTATTATGTGAAATCAGTGATAAATTTTCTATCCCCCATATATGGATTTCAATTATCAAGGAAAGCAGTATTGCCGCACAATTGAATGATATCAGAAATTCTAATTCTGAGTTGTTAAAGGCCTCCACAGCCTTTATATCAAAAAAACAATTCCTGTCCATTACCAGAAACCAATTAAAGCCAATACTAGCCAATGAGAATCCAGATGTTTTTCAAGCCCTGATTCCGGAAATAGCTGGTTATGACATCGGCTCCATTGCCATTGCCCCCATTACATTGGACGGGGAAGTTGTGGGTAGTATTAACCAGGCAGACAATAATAAAAAACGATTTGAACCCGGGATTGACAGTTCATTACTTGAACAACTTGCTCTTAAGGTTTCCCTATGTCTTTCAAATGTTACAGCCCATGAACAATTAAAATTTTTAGCTTTCCATGACTCACTTACTGGTCTGCTGAACCGCGGAGTCATGGAAAGAATACTTGAAAGGGAATTTCAACGTGCAAAAAGGTATAACACAGACCTGACCCTCCTTTTTCTGGATCTTGATGATTTTAAATCCATCAATGACACCTTTGGCCATGATAATGGAGACAAAGCCCTTTGCCTTGTTGCAGAACAGCTAACCAGGCTCAAGCGTGGTTCTGATATTGTGGCACGATTTGCCGGGGACGAATTTGTTGTAATCTTTCCTTCCACCAGCAAAACCCAGGCAGAATATTATAGTAAAAGGATAAAAAAAAACCTTACATCTGCTCCCTTGTTTGTAAATGATATGACTTTTTATGTCAAATTGAGTTATGGTATTTCCACTATCTCTGAAAAAGGTATTGATTCTTCTAAGGAATTATTAAAGGCTGCAGACAAAAGGCTCTATCTTGCCAAACAAAATAAAAACATTCTGGAACCTTGAAATTTCATATACCGAAAATACAAAAATCCCTGATAAGCATTGGCCTATCAGGGATTTAATCTATTCTATTTAAAAAAAATTAATCAGTCAAGAATCAATTCGATCTGGACCATGGGTGCGACATCACCTTTTCTTGGGCCCAGTTTTATAATTCTTGTATAACCGCCCTGCCTTGAATCAAACTTCTCTGAAACTTCATTGAAGAGTGTATGAACAACATCTTTTTCCCGGATAAAAGCAAGTGCCTGTCTTCTGGCATGTAAATCCCCTCGCTTTGCAAGGGTAATCATTTTATCGGCAATTTTTCGTAAGCCCTTTGCTTTTGGTTCAGTTGTTTTAATGCTGCTGTGTTTGAACAGAGAAGTTACCATGTTTCTAAACATAGCCTTTCTATGGCTTGATGTTCTGTTCAGTTTTAATACAGATTTTCTATGCTTCATGGAATTTATTCTCCTTCCTCATTGTTCTCATCTTCTGGTGGTTCAAACCCCTCAAGATCCATGCCCAGGGAAAGATCCATGGAAACGAGAACTTCCTTAATTTCATTTAATGACTTTCTACCAAAATTTTTGGTTTTAAGCATTTCACTGTCAGTTTTTTGAACCAACTGATAGATGGTATTAATCCTGGCATTTTTCAGACAATTGGAACTACGTACAGATAATTCAAGTTCATCAACCGACCGATAAACATTTTCATTAAAACCTTTTTCTGAATCATCAGAATTTTCTTCAATGTCATCTGGTTCCATGTCTTCATCAAAATTGATAAAGGGATTCATCTGTTCTTTAAGAATTTTAGCTCCATAGGCCAGTGAATCATCAGGAGTAACACTACCATCGGTCCACACTTCCAGGGTAAGCTTGTCATAATCAGTCTTTTGTCCTATCCTGGATGTACCAACCACATATTTGACCCGTTTAATGGGAGAAAACACCGAGTCAATTGGTATGGTCCCAATGGGAGCATCATCATCTTTGTTTGCAGATGATAAAGCATAACCTTTACCGGTTTTTACAACCATTGTCATGTTAAGCAGACCATTTTTAGACAAAGTGGCAATGTGCTGCTCTGTATTAAGAACTTCAACTTTTCCATCGGGACTAACAATATCTGCACCAGTAACGTTGCCCTCACCCTTAAAACACAGGGTCAGAATTTTATCCTCAATGTCATCGACTTTAAGCTTTAGTTCTTTTAAATTTAAAATAATCTCGGATACATCTTCCCGGACCTCAGAAATGACGCTATATTCATGAAGGGCATCATCAAATTTCACAGATACAATTGCTGCTCCATATATTGATGATAAAATGATCCGTCGCAGAGAATTACCGATTGTAATACCATATCCCCTTTCCAGGGGTTCACATACAAATTTACCATATGTTGAAGTTGTGGTAACATCAAGCTTCTCCGGCTTGATCATCTCGCGCCAGTTTACATATGCAAGTTTTTCAGATGACATTTATATCTCCTGAATAAATATTTGGATAAACCATATATAATGATGTACCTATTTTGAGTATAGCTCTATGATCAATTGTTCCTGGATCGGCAAAGTGATATCTTCACGTGTTGGAATAGCAAGAACCTGACCTTTGAAATTATCTTTGTTAATTTCAAGCCACTGGGGAACTCCCCTTCTGACAATTGCTTCCAGAGAATCAGCAATAGTCTGAACCTTTTTGCTTTTTTCACGCAACTCTATTACATCACCTTTTTTTACCTGAAATGAAGGTATATTTACCTTTTTACCATTCACGGTAAAATGATTATGCCGTACGAAATGCCTTCCCTGATTTCTGGAATTTACAAATCCAAGTCTGAAAACAGTATTGTCCAGGCGGGTTTCCAGGATACTTAGAAGGTTTGTACCGGTAATACCTTTCTGGCGGTCTGCCTTTTTGAATATGATTCGAAATTGTTTCTCAGAAATCCCATAGATTCTACGAACCTTTTGTTTCTCTCTAAGCTGCATTCCATAATCAGAATGTTTAATTCTTTTCTGACCATGTTGTCCAGGGGGATATCCTCTTCTATCAAAACTACACTTATCTGAAAAGCAACGGTCACCCTTCAGGAAAAGCTTAATATTTTCTCGTCTGCACTGACGGCAAACAGAACCTCTGTAACGTGCCAAAGTTTTCCTCCTTTTTCAATCCCAATAGCTGGATACAAATACCTTGATCCAAATAATCTTATACTCTTCTTCTTTTTGGCGGGCGGCATCCATTATGGGGAACCGGGGTAACATCCTTGATCATTGAAATATTGAATCCAAGTGCGTGTAGCGCTCTCAAGGCGGATTCTCTTCCAGGGCCTGGACCCTTTACATATACACCAATATTTTTCATGCCATGTTCCATTGCTTTTGCACCAGCATCTTCTGCCACGAGTTTTGCTGCAAAGGGGGTACTCTTCCTGGAACCTTTGAATCCCTGCACACCTGCGCTGGACCATGATATGGTATTTCCATTTTCATCAGCGATGGTGACGATGGTGTTGTTAAACGTGGATTGAATATGCACGATGCCTGTGGAAATATTCTTTCTTACCCGTTTTTTAGAGATAGTTTTTTTAGACTTTTTTGCCATAACTATGTTACCTTTTTATATTATACTACTTTTTCTTTTTGACTGCTGTCCGTTTTGGACCCTTTCTGGTCCTGGCATTGGTACTGGTCCTCTGGCCATGACAGGGAAGTCCTTTACGGTGACGAAGCCCCCTGTAACATCCAAGGTCCATCAGCCGTTTTATATTCATGGAAACTTCGGATCTAAGCTCGCCTTCAACTTTAAATTCTGCATCAATGACTTTTCTGATTTCATTGACCTGCTCTTCTGTCAGATCATTAGCTTTTGTAGTTGGATCAATACCTGTTTTCGCCAGTATCAGCTTGGACCTGCTTCCTCCAATACCGTAAATATAGGTTAAAGCGATCCATGCGTGTTTATCCCTTGGTAAATCTACTCCTGCGATACGTGCCAAAGTTTTTCCCCCTATCCCTGCCGCTGTTTATGGCGTTTGTTTATGCAAATTACTCTGATGACACCACGTCTTTTAATTACTTTGCAATCTCTACAGATTTTTTTAACAGATGCTCTAACTTTCATCCATCTACTCCTAATCTTGATTTGTATTTCTTATCCATTATAATTTATCGTGTAAACTTCTTTGATAAAAAAATTATTTATATCTATATGTGATTCTGCCACGGCTTAAATCATAGGGTGAAATTTCAACGGTCACCCGATCTCCTGGAATAATTTTTATAAAATGCATTCGCATTTTTCCGGAAATATGTGCCAGTAAAACATGTTTATTTTCCAACTCAACTTTGAACATGGCATTGGGAAGTGTTTCAAGCACTGTCCCGTCAACCTTGATGGGTTCTTCTTTTGCCATAACCTTATTTCATCTCCTATTTTGAAACCTTTTTCAGGATCTTCCCCGTATACGTTTAGCCCCTGACCGTCCCATAAACCCATCATAATTACCTGTAATCAAATGGGATTCAATCTGAGAAACAGTGTCTATGGAGACCCCAACTACAATCAAGAGTGCTGTGCCGCCAAAATAGAATGGAACATTAAATTTATCCATAAGCATGGTCGGTAAGACACATACTGCTGATACATAAATTGCGCCGCCAACAGTAATCCGTGTTAACACTCTGTCAATATATTCGGAAGTTCTTTTCCCCGGCCTTATACCGGGTATATATCCTCCATTTTTTTTCATATTTTCAGCTACATCTTCAGGATTAAACTGAATGGCTGTATAGAAAAAACAAAAGAAAATAATAAACCCAACATATAAAAGGTAATACCAGATGGTACCTGGACTGAACATTGCAGCCACGGTCTGCATCATAGGTATATTCGCAAATTGGGCCAATGTTGTTGGAAACATGATAATAGAGGATGCAAAAATAGGCGGAATAACACCGGCAGTATTAATCTTCAAAGGAAGATGAGAGGTTTGCCCTCCATACATTTTCCTGCCAACAACCCGTTTTGCATAATGCACTGGTATTCGCCTTTGTGCCTGCTCCATATAAATAATAAAGGCTACAACAGCAACCATGAGAATAATCAGGATGAGCAGAGAAAAAAGACCCATTTCACCGGTACTCATCAAGCGAAGACTATTTCCAATGGCCGACGGTAAATTTGCAACAATACCTGCAAAAATGATTAAAGAGATACCATTGCCTATTCCTCTTTCCGTAATCTGTTCACCCAGCCACATGATAAAGGAAGTACCTGCTGTAAGGGTAATGATTGTGATGAGACGGAATCCCCATCCAGCATAGGGAACGATGGCTACTCCAGCCGGAGAAGTCATGGATTCAAGCCCCACACTGATACCGAATCCCTGAATAATGCTCAGCACAACCGTTCCATATCGGGTGTACTGGGTTTTCTTTTTCCGTCCTGCATCCCCTTCTTTTTTCAATTGTGCAAGATGGGGGACAACCACAGTCATCAGTTCTAAAATAATAGAGGCACTGATGTAAGGCATGATGCCCAGGGCAAATATGGAAAGTCTTTCCAGGGCGCCCCCTGAGAACATATTGAACATGGAAAATAAAGTTCCGGACGCAGACGCAAAAAATGAAGACAATGCCGCACCGTCAATCCCTGGTGTTGGAACATGTATTCCAACACGATACACAAACAGCAAGGCAAGTGTAATTAAAAGTTTCCGTTTTAATTCAGGAAGTTTAAATAAATTCTGGTAGCTGTTCTCGATCATCTATAATTTCCTTACATCACTTCTGTCTTTAATTATACAAAACATCAATTATTCTACACTGCCGCCTGCAGATTCTATCTTCTCTTTAGCGGTTTTAGAAACAAGAATATTTTTTACAATAAACTTTTTTTCTGTGCTGCCATTACCGAGAATTTTGGCTCCGTCTACTTTGCCTTTAACAAGTCCGGCAGTTCTCAAAATTCCAATATCAATGGTTGCACCATCTTCAAATCTTTCCAGATCACTGATATTTAAAACCGCATTGTTTGTTTTAAAAACATTTTTAAAACCACGTTTGGGTAACCTTCGGTAGATTGGCATTTGACCGCCCTCAAATCCTGGTCTTACACTTCCTCCTGAACGGGCCTTCAATC
>NBML01000007.1 GCA_002085465.1 Desulfobacteraceae bacterium 4572_89
ATTTTACCGCTCCCTTCAGCCTGGCCAATAATATCCGGGGATATGAGAATCTCATGGGGGATATGTTCAACAGGCCTGAGTTTGCTCATCAATTGTTTACATTTATCTGTGATGAAGTGCTTGTACCCCATATTGAAGTTCACGCTGCTGTTGCTGCCTGCCATACCTATGGCCGTTTTCCCATGCCAAAAAATCTGGATGATATCCCTTTTGAAATTCCAGAAAGAGAAAGTTTTTCAGAATTTGTAAAGCAAAAACAAAATATCTAATCTCCTAGGTTTTAGGAAAAGAAGAGATGCCATGAAAATATTTCAATACCCTTCCGACGAGGCAGAAAAAAGAGTCAAAGACACCATTGAAAGGGGTTTGGGATTTTCCCAGGCCGACTATGAAAATGTTGAAACATACATTGAAGATGTAAAAAAAAGGGGTGACCAGGCCCTGGTGGAATATACCAATAAATTTGATTCAAAGGCAGTTACCCTGGATTCCCTTCAAGTCACCAATGAAGAATTTGACATTGCCATGAAATCCCTTGATCCAAGTTTCCTGAAAGCCCTGGACCGGTCCGTGGACCAGCTAACAGATTTTCATTCAAAACAAAAGGAAAAGTCATGGATTGACACTCCCAGAAACGGGGTGATGCTGGGCCAGCTGGTCAAACCTGTGGGTGCGGCCGGTGTATACGCCCCGGGTGCAAGGGGTGGCAAAACTCCCCTGGTCTCATCCGTGCTCATGGGCGGTATTCCAGCCAGAGTGGCTGGAGTTGAATCCATAATTCTCATGACCCCGCCCATGGAAAACGGCCGGATAAATCCACATATTCTGGCAGCAGCTGAAAAAGTAGGAATTTCATCTGTATTCAAGGCGGGCAGCGCCTGGGCCATTGCTGCCCTTGCCCATGGAACCCTGCAAATACCCCGGGTGGACGTGATTGTGGGCCCGGGAAATATCTATGTAACCCTGGCCAAGAAAATTGTTTCAGGAACCGTGGGAATTGACATGATTGCAGGTCCCAGTGAAATTCTGATCATTGCAGACCAGAATGCCAAACCGGAATTTATTGCAGCTGACCTGCTTTCCCAGGCAGAACATGATGTCATGGCTTCATCCATCCTTGTCACTGACTCTGAAGAGCTGGCAGACAAAACCATTTCATCCCTGGAAAAACAGATGGCCAGCCTTTCAAGGCAGGATATTGCCAGGGTCTCCATTGAGAATTTCGGGACCATTATGCTGGTACCGGACATTGAAACCGGGATTGAGCTTTCCAACCGCCTGGCACCGGAACACCTTGAACTGCTGGTAAAAGACCCCTTTGACTATATTGACCAGATCCACAATGCAGGAGCTTTGTTCCTGGGTTCCTATACCCCTGAACCCATGGGAGATTATATTGCAGGCCCCAACCATGTACTTCCAACAGCCGGTACTGCAAGGTTCTCCTCTGCGTTGAGCGTGGAGCACTTCACAAAAAAAACCAGCCTCATTCACTATTCAGAAGCTGCATTTAAAAAAGAAGCTGATGACGTAATCTGCCTGGCCATGACCGAAGGGTTGGATGCCCATGCCAATTCAATAAAAATCCGTAAATAAGGGCTCTCACATAAAAACTACTCAAAATAAAAACCAGGGGTCTGAAAATACCTGACCCCTGGTTTAATTTTTCCCTCATACAATCCAAATAAAAACCTAACAAAACTTCTGTAGAATCCCTCCTTAAAGTCAAAGGCATCATCAATGCATTAAACCATAAGGAGGATAAATGATGAAAATCAAAGTAATATTGATGTTATCTGTTTTTTTGCTGATTGGTTCCCTGGTCTTTGCCGGGGAATTGGTGATCAAGGGGTCTACAACGATTCTTCCCATTGCACAGAAAACTGCTGAAGCCTATATGGCGGAAAATCCCGATGTAAAAATTTCCCTTTCCGGAGGGGGTTCTGGAAATGGAATCAAGGCAATAATAGATGGAACAGCAGATATTGGAAATGCCTCAAGGTTCATCAAGCAAAAGGAAGTCTCCCTTGCAACCGCCAAAAACGTATATCCTGTCCCCTTCAGGATTGCTCTGGATGCCATTGTTCCGGTTGTTAATACAAAAAATGCTGTGTCTGGTTTAACCATGGCCCAGTTAAAAGATATTTACCTGGGTAAAATAAAGGACTGGAAAGAAGTCCAGGGAACTCCCGGTAAAATTGTGGTCATTTCAAGGGACAGCTCCTCCGGGACATTCGGGGTATGGAAAGATCTTGTCATGAAAAAAGACCGGGTCATCCCCGGGGCACTGACAGTCCCGTCCAACGGAGGCATTGTCCAGGCTGTTGCAACCACTCCCGGGGCAATCGGATACGTTGGCCTGGGTTATCTTAACAGCGAAATAAAGGCCATAAGTGTTGATGGTGTTGAGGGCACAGAAGAAAATACCCTGAACGGATCATTTCCCATATCCAGGGGACTTTTCATGTTTACAAAAGGGTGGCCCAAAGGAGAAACCATGGAATTTATATCCTTTATCCTCTCTAAAAAAGGTCAGGAACTTGTAAAACAAGCTGGTTCCATACCTGTTTTTTAGATTATTCCTTTTAAAATTTACAGGAACTCTTTCCTTGAAACGTCAAAACATAGACAAAGGAGTGAACTCAGTATTTTTACTGGTTGCACTCTTTTCCATCACAGCCCTGTCTTTGATAATGGTTTTCCTGTTTATGGAAGGCATGCCCATTTTTGATCATATCAGCCTGAAAGACTTTATTTTTGGAAAATACTGGTATCCCACAGATGATCCTGCAGATTTTGGAATTTTATCCCTTATACTGGGATCAATCTGTGTAACTTTTCTTTCCGGTGTTATTGCCATTCCTCTGGGAATTATGACTGCTGTGTATCTTGCAGAGATCGCTCCCACCAGGGTGGCAGAGATTGTAAAACCCATTGTGGAACTCATGGCTTCCATGCCGTCTGTTGTGATCGGATTTTTCGGCATGGTGGTGGTGGCCCCCTTTATCCAGCAGGTCTTTGATATTCCCGTGGGATTAAATATGTTCAATGCTTCCATGATGCTGGCATTCATGGCTATTCCCACCATATGCAGTATCTCGGAGGATGCGATTTTTTCCGTTCCCACAGCCTTAAAAGAAGCCTCCTTTGCCCTGGGTGCAACCCATTTTGAAACCATTGTAAAAATCATTATACCGGCATCTCTTTCAGGAATATGCACGGCTGTAATTCTCGGGCTTTCCAGGGCCATTGGAGAAACCATGGTAGTGCTTATGGCTGCAGGGGGTGCTGCAATGATTCCCGGCTCCATTTTTGATCCCATACGGCCTTTGCCGGCAAGCATTGCCGCTGAAATGGCAGAAGCCCCCTTTGGCAGTGAACACTACCATGCACTCTTTGCCATTGGCATTGTTTTGTTTATATTTACTTTTATTTTTAATTTGATTGCCGATTATATTTCCCATAGATTCAGACAAGTGGGGGAGGCCTCCCTGTGATGATAAAACAACGGTTAATACGCCAGAACCTCTTTTTTGCTTTTTTAAAAATAGCTGCCCTGCTCAATGGTACAGCCCTGGCAATTATTTTATATTTTATCCTGTCCCGGGGCTGGCAAGCTATTTCATGGGAATTTTTAACCCAGGCGCCCAGGGATTCCATGACAGCCGGGGGTATTCTCCCCTGCATTGTGGGGACCCTTGCTTTGTGTCTGGTCACCATTATAGTGGCATTGCCAATTGGTGTTGCATCTGCCATATATCTGACCGAGTATGCCGCCCAGGGAAAGATTGTCAGAATTATCAGGTTGGGGATTAATAACCTGGCCGGGGTTCCTTCCATTGTGTTTGGGTTATTTGGCCTGGCCTTTTTTTGTATTGTGCTGAAAATGGGGGTATCTGTTGCTGCTGGCGGGCTGACTCTGGGGATCATGACCCTGCCCGTTATCATTGGTGCATCTGAAGAGGCCTTAAAATCAGTTCCCAATACCTATAGGGAGGCCTCCCTGGCCATGGGGGCAACAAAGTGGCAGACAATCTGGAAAATTGTCCTGCCCTGTGCTTTCCCCGGCATTATTACAGGGTCAATACTGGGTCTGAGCCGGGCTGCAGGAGAAACCGCTCCAATCATGTATACGGGTGCTGTGTTTTTTACCCCGGATTTTCCAGGATCAATTATGGATGAGGTCATGGCTCTACCCTATCATATTTACGTTCTGGCCACTGCCGGGACCCAGATCCAGGCAACCCGGCACCTTCAATATGGGACTGCACTGGTTTTAATTGCCCTGGTATTTGGAATGAATCTGGCTGCCATAATCCTGCGGTCTAAAATGAGAAAAAAATTAAGGATATAGCTGAATGCAAACCAATATAAATCTTCAAAACAATATAAAAATGAATACCAGGGATCTGGATTTTTTTTATGGAGATTTCCAGGCCCTTCACCATGTTTCCATTGAGTTTTTCCAAAACCGGGTGACCGCATTAATCGGACCCTCTGGTTGTGGAAAAAGCACATATTTAAGGTGTTTGAACAGAATGAACGATTTGATTCCAGGAACCAGGGTAAAGGGCCAGGCCATGCTGGACACCCAGGATATTTATGATCCCTCCCTGGATGTTGTCACCCTGCGAAGACGGGTTGGAATGGTTTTTCAAAAGCCCAACCCCTTTCCAAAATCAATTTTTGAAAACATTGCCTATGGATTAAAGGTAAATGGGATTAAGAACAGGGCAGACATCACCCTGATTGTTGAAAAAAGCCTGAAACAGGCCGCCATCTGGGATGAAGTCAAAGACAGGCTCAATGAATCTGCCTTAGGGCTTTCCGGGGGACAGCAGCAGCGTCTTTGCATTGCCCGGGCCCTTGCAGTGGGCCCTGAAATATTGTTAATGGATGAGCCTGCCTCAGCCCTTGACCCCATTGCCACCCAGAAAATTGAAGAATTGATTGGTCTACTTTCATGCAAACTGACCATTATTATCGTGACCCATAACATGCAGCAGGCTGCAAGGGTTTCCAACAAGACAGCCTTTTTTTATATGGGCAAACTCATTGAAATCAATGATACAGACACTTTGTTTACAAACCCTGACTTAAAACAGACAGAAGATTATATCACCGGAAGATTTGGTTAAGGAGAATAAAGATGCCCGGCCATCTGCAAAGAGCAATAGAAAAAATTAAAAAAGAGATCCTGTCCCTTGGAGCAATGGTGGAGGATCGGCTGCAAAAGGCAATTTATGCCATACAATCAGGGGATTTAAAGCTGGCCCAAAAGATTATAGACACTGATTTTCAAATTGATGAGCGTGAAATAGAAGTGGAAGAAGAGTGCCTGAAAATACTGGCCCTGTACCAGCCCGTTGCCACGGATTTACGATTTCTTGTGGCAGTGATAAAAATAAATAATGATCTGGAAAGAATCGCTGACTATGCATCCAGTATAGCACAAAGGTTTAAAAGTTCTTCCCAGTATCCCCATAAATTTAAATATGACTATGCCTCCATGGCTGAACAGGCGGCAAAGATGCTGAAAATGAGCCTGGACGCACTGGTACGAATGGATGTGGACATGGCCTGCCAGGTCAGGGATATGGATGAGGATGTGAATATCATGAGAAACGAGGCCTATGATTCAATGAAAAAAGATATTCAGGCTTATCCCCAAATGGTGGGTGAAATTATTAATATGTACCTTATTTCAAGGCATTTGGAAAGAGTAGGAGACCATACCACCAATATCGCAGAAGAGGTTATATATCTTATAGAGGGTGAAATTGTCCGTCATAAATGAGCCATAGGATGGAAATATTGAGATCTCTGAAAAGGAAGACTATTTCTCTTGCTACTCACAATTCATATCTATTTATATTTGACAAATGGATTTGATTTTATAAAATTCAAAGCATGTCAAAATAAATTTAATGGTGAATTAAAAGCACAGGAAAAGAAAATGCCAAAAGAAACCATCTTAATTGTGGATGATGAAGAAGACATCATTGAATTGATAAAATATAATCTTAAAAATGAGGGATACTCCATACTCACAGCCCCGACCGGTGAACAGGCCATTAAAACTGCCAGGTATTCCCATCCGGATCTCATGGTTCTTGATTTGATGCTTCCTGGTATGGACGGTCTTGAAGTAACAAAATACCTAAAGAATAATGAACACACCCATGATATCCCCATTGTAATGCTGACGGCAAAAGGAGAAGAATCAGATATTATTACAGGTCTTGAACTTGGGGCAAATGACTATATATCAAAACCTTTCAGTCCAAAAATCCTGGTTGCCAGAATCCGGGCTATTCTGCGGAGGCGTAATCAGACAGCCCCTGATTCATTGGACAGGATAAAACAGGAGGGGGATATGATCATTGACCAGGGAAAACATTTGGTCACCATTAAAGGGAATCCAGTGGATCTGACCCTGTCGGAATTTGAACTTCTTTCTTTTCTTGCCCATAAAAAAGGCTGGGTATTTACCAGGGGACAGATTGTTGATGCCATCAGGGGAGAAAACTATGCTGTAACAGAAAGAAGTATTGATGTGGTTATTGTTGGATTGCGAAAAAAACTGAAAACTTATGCCTCTGCCATTGAAACGGTGAGAGGGGTTGGGTACAGGTTTAAAGAGTAAAATACGGAGGTGAAAATATGCATAAGAAAAAACTGATATGGCAGATTTTTCCTTCGTTCCTGATTATTACCCTTGTCTCACTCACAGCAATTACCTCTTACTCAACCTCTTATTTTAAAGATTTTTTCCTGGAAAATTCAGAAAAAGAATTAACCATCAGGGCAAAACTTTTGGAAAAAAATTTTGCTGATATTTTAAAAACCAATCAGGACCCGATCCCCTATATTGATGAACAATGCAAGGATATTGGAAACAAAACCGGTACAAGGGTTACCATTATCCTGCCTTCCGGCATTGTTGCAGGGGATTCTTTCGTGGATGTAACAGGAATGGAAAACCACAGGAAGCGACCGGAAATCATGGAAGCCCTGAAAAGAAAAAAAGGAGTTTCCATACGCTACAGCGCAACCCTTGATAAAAATATGATGTATATTGCACTTCCAGTTATTCTTGAAGGAAGAGTTATCGCTGTTGTACGAACATCCATATCCATCTCTGATCTGGACAAACAGATCCTGTCCATAAGAAATAATATCCTTATTGTGCTGTTTATCACCATTTTAGCTGCCATTGCTGCAAGTTTGTATGTGACCAGAAAAATTACCCAGCCCATTGAGGAAATGAAAAAAGGGGCAATCATTTTTGCCCGGGGAAATCTGGGAGCACGCCTAGCTATACCTGATTCTGAAGAATTATCTGAGCTTGCAATTACCATGAACCAGATGGCTGAAAGCCTTGATGGCAAAATAAAAGAGATTAAGAATCGGAGCATGGAATTGGAGGCAGTTCATTCAAGTATGCTGGAAGGCGTCATTGCCCTGGACAATGATGAAAAAATCATCACCATTAACCGGGCAGCAGCAAGAATCTTTGATTTTGCGGAATCAAAATTTAAAGCCCAATATATTTTTGAGGTGGCAAGGAATTTTGAGCTTCAAAAATTTATTCACAAGGCTTTGGCAATCCATGGGCCGATTGAAGATGATATTATAATTACAGGAGATCAAGACCTTATATTAAATATACATTCCACAGCCCTTTTTAATACCAGAGAACAACGCATGGGAACCTTGATTATTTTCCATGATATCACCAGGATCAGACGTCTTGAAAGGATGCATAAGGATTTTGCAGCCAATGTGTCCCATGAGCTGAAAACCCCTTTGACAACCATTAAAGGATTTATCGAAACCCTCCAGGAAATGATTGCCTCAAATGAGTCAAAAGAAAGTGAAAACTTTTTAAAAATTATTGAAAAAAATGTAAACCGGATGATTGAACTGATCAATGATCTTCTGGCACTATCAAAACTTGAACGTATGCAGGGAAAAGATATTATTTTTGAAAACCAGAATATGGCAACTTTAATCCAGGGAGCTGTCAATCTCTGCCATAAAAGTATCAAAGCAAAGAATATTACCATCGATATTGACTGCCCCGGGGATATCATGGCCAGGGTAGATCCCATTCTCATGGAGCAGGCAATGATCAATCTTGTGGACAACTCTGTTAAATACAGTCATGAAAACAGATCTATTACCATAAAGGTTTCAAAAACAGATAAGATTTTAGAAATTGTGATTAATGACAATGGCTGGGGAATTGATAAGGAACACTTATCAAAAATTTTTAACCGGTTTTACAGAGTGGACCGGGCAAGAAGCCGCCATGAGGGAGGCACAGGTCTTGGCCTTGCCATTGTTAAACATATCATCCAGTATCACCATGGAAAAATTGATGTCCAAAGCCAAAAAAATATTGGAAGTTCCTTTAAAATCCATATCCCTGCCTGATTTTTCACGAATAAAGATTGACTAACACTCTGATTTTAATCTATATATATCGTTTGTGTTCATTTTTGGTAATAATTTTAATTGATAAAGATAGCGACAATGCAGACCATACGAGGGTTTAGAGATATACTGCCGGAACATATATCCCTGTGGCAGAAAGTTGAAAAAGAGGCTTTTGCCCTGTTTGAATCATTTGGATTCAGGGAAATTAGGATACCTATTCTGGAAAAAACACAGCTTTTTGCCAGGAGCATAGGAGAGACAACCGATATTGTTGAAAAGGAAATGTATACCTTTCCCGATAGAAAAGGGGAAAAACTGACCCTGAGACCTGAAGCAACTGCATCCATCTGCCGTTCCTATATCCAGCACAAAATGTACGCCACAGACCCGGTGAGAAAATTTTACATGACCGGGCCCATGTTCAGGAGGGAAAGACCTCAAAAGGGAAGATACCGTCAATTCTATCAGATCGATGCCGAGGTGTTCGGCATTGAATCCCCCTATATTGATATTGAACTGATTTTTCTGCTCAATGAACTGTTCAAGCGGCTGGGGCTCACCGGCTTAAGCGCCCATATCAACAGCCTTGGATGTCCGGAATGCCGACCATCCTTCCAGAAAGCCTTGATGGATTTTCTTGGGGAAAGAAAAGAAAAGCTCTGCGACAACTGCATCAGGCGCATGGCAAAAAACCCGTTACGGATTCTGGACTGCAAGGTATCAACCTGCCAGGATGCCCTTAAAGGAGCGCCTGCCACCATTGACCATCTCTGCCCTGCCTGTGATGATCATTTTACCATTGTCCGGACCACCCTGGAAAAACAGGGGGTTGATTTTTCCGTGGACAAATCCCTTGTCAGGGGCCTGGATTATTACACCCGGACTGCCTGGGAGATCCAGACCACCAGCCTGGGTGCCCAGAGCGCCGTGGCCGGGGGCGGCAGATATGATGGACTTGTAAAGGAACTGGGAGGGCCTGAAACTCCTGCCATTGGATTTGCCATCGGGTTTGACCGCCTAGTGGAAGTCATGGAACAACTTGATAGGGAACAACTTGATATTGAATCAAAAAAATTGTCCCTGGACCTGTTCATTGTTGCCCTGGGGGATGCAGCCCTGGAAAAAGCCTATTTCTGGTCCTGTGATTTGAACAGGGCAGGAGTAAGGACTATGGTTGATTTCAGGGGGAAAAGCCTTAAAAGCCTTATGAAAAGGGCAGACAAATTAAAGGCCTCCCATGTGCTCATTGCCGGGGAAAATGAATTGAACGATAATAAACTCATACTGAGAAATATGAATACAAAAAACCAGACCTTTGTCCCCATTGAAAACCTGGTGCCGGAACTGATGACAATTATCCAGAAATAATAATGAATTAAGGGAAAAAATAGTGAGTGATTTACTTGGAAAAATGAAACGAACCCATACCTGTTCCGAACTGAGAGATACCAATATTGAACAGGAAGTTGTGTTAATGGGATGGGTACAGCACCGCAGGGACCACGGCGGAGTTATTTTTATTGATTTACGGGATAGACAGGGCATTACCCAGATAGTATTTAACCCGGTCATATCGGAAAGTGTCCATGGAAAAGCCCAGGAAATCAGGAACGAATATGTCCTGGGTGTCAGAGGAAAAGTAGCTTCCCGGCCCGGGGACATGCGCAACTCCAATATGGAAACAGGAGACATTGAAATCCTTGTGGAGGAACTTAAGATTTTTTCCAGGGCAAAGACTCCGGCCTTTCAGATTGATGACCGGGTGGAAACCTCTGAAACCCTGCGGCTCCAATACCGTTATCTGGACCTGAGACGCCCCCAGCTTAAAAAGAATATCCTGGACAGGCACAAGGCTTCCATGGCCATCAGAAACTATCTGGACAGCAATGGATTTATTGATATTGAAACCCCTTTCCTGACCAAAAGTACGCCTGAAGGCGCCAGGGATTATCTGGTTCCCTCAAGGGTGAATCCTGGAAATTTTTATGCCCTTCCCCAGTCCCCCCAGCTTTTTAAGCAGCTGCTGATGATTTCGGGATTTGACCGGTATTACCAAATTGTCAAATGCTTCAGAGATGAAGATCTCAGGGCGGACCGCCAGCCGGAATTCACCCAGATTGATATGGAACTTTCCTTTGTCAATGAAGATGAAATCATGGAAATTGCCCAGGGCCTGATCCAGAGTATCTTTAAACAGGTTCTTGGAAAAGACCTTACAACACCCTTTCCAGCTCTCACATATGATGAGGCCATGGAGCGGTTCGGCCTGGACCGGCCTGACATGAGATTCGGCCTTGAGCTGTGTAATGTATCGGACATTGTAAAGGATGCAAATTTTAAAGTCTTTTCCAGTGTTGTTAAAAAAGGCGGCCTTGTCAAAGCCATAAATGCCAAGGGATGTGCCTCTTTCACCCGGAAACAGATTGATGAGCTCACCGATTTCACAGCAGTTTACAAAGCCAAGGGACTTGCCTGGATAAAAATAAAGGAAGATCAGTGGCAGTCCCCCATTGCCAAGTTTTTCACCGATGATGAAAAACAGGCCCTGGCCCAGCGCCTGGACCTTGAACCAGGGGATATTGTATTTTTTGTTGCAGACCAGCCAAAAATCACCAATGAGGCCCTGGGGCAGCTGAGAAATGAACTGGGACGCCGCCTGGAATTGATCTCCGATGATGTGTTTGCCTTTACCTGGGTTACACATTTTCCTTTGTTTGATTACGATGAAACTGAAAAACGGTACCAGTCACTTCATCATCCCTTTACAGCCCCCCATGAAGAAGACATTGACAAGCTGTCCACAAATCCCCTGGATATCAAATCCAGAGCCTATGATCTGGTGCTCAACGGGATTGAAATCGGAGGAGGCAGTATTCGTATCCATGATACATATCTCCAGGAAAAAATTCTCAAATGCCTGGGTATTGAAGCAGAAGAAGCCCATGAAAAATTCGGGTTTCTCCTGGAAGCCCTGGAATCGGGAGCCCCTCCCCACGGAGGGATAGCCTTTGGCCTTGACCGGTTGATGATGATATTGTGCAGGGAAGATTCCATCAGAAATGTCATTGCATTCCCCAAAACCCAAAAAGCCACCTGCCCATTGACGGAAGCGCCATCCAGAGCAGGTTCTGCCCAGCTCCAGGAACTGGCCATCAAGGTGTCCAGAATACCAGAATAAAAGCACAAAGAATAATTCCAAAACAAAAAGTCCGGCCTTGGATCAAGGCCGGACTTTTTGTTTACAACCATTTACTTACCGGGTTCTATACAATCTCTTATTTAGGTATTTAAAGGGATGCTGCCCGCTTTCTTCTCACATGGAGTATTGGGGTGTTAAAGACCAAGGCGGAAACATTATCATCCCGTTTGACTTTCAGTTCCAGGGAGTCCTTATCAATTTCAAAATACTTTGAAATCACATCCACAATGTCCTTTTGAAGATCGGTCAAGGTGGTGTCATTGACTTCGAGCTTGTCATAAATCAAAGAGAATTGAAGCCTTTTTTTGGCTTCATCTTTGCTTTTTTTCTGACCGGTAAACCGTTTCAACAATCCTGATAGCATGAAATTCTCCTTATTAGTTTAACCCGAATGTTTTGCTGATTTTGCTCCACATGCTTGTTTTATAGGTGGGTACTTCAATGGGAATTTTCTCGCCATTGAGACGTTTTGCAATGCGTACAAAGGCCCTGCCCGCTTTAGAATCCTTCTGAAGCACCAGGGGTGTGCCTGTGTTGGTGGAAATCAACACCTGTTCATCCATTGGAACTATGCCTGCCAGCTCTATGGAAAGTACTTCAAGGACATCTTCATGGCTGAGCATCTCCCCCCTTGCCACCCGGGATGGCTCAACCCGGTTGACAATGAGCCTGGGGTTAAGGGAACGGGAATATAAGAGCCCGATAACCCGGTCGGCATCCCTGACAGCGGAAACATCAGGGGTACAGACTACCAGGGCTTCAGTGGCACTGACAACGGAATTTTCAAATCCCCGTTCAATTCCGGCAGGGGAATCCATTATCACATAGTCAAAATTCTCACGCAACTCCTTTGCCACCCGTTCCACCCCGGCAGGAGTCAACACATCTTTGTTATCGCTCTGGGAGGCAGGAATAAGGAAAAGATTTTCAATTCTTCTGTCCCGGATGGCTGCCTGCTCAATTTTACAGCGCTGTTTCACCACATCCACTATATTAAACACAATTCGATTTTCCAGGCCCATGACAACATCCAGATTTCTCAGTCCAATGTCCATATCAACTATGGCCACACGATTTCCTTCAAGGGCAAGTGCAGCACCAATGGATGCGGTTGCCGTTGTTTTGCCGACACCGCCTTTTCCCGATGTCACAACTATGATTTTTCCTTCCAAGTCACACCTCAATTTTAAATTTTCTGTTTAAATAGCTTCGGGCCAGGGCATCCGCCTGAACGGGCTTGCCTTCATATAGTCTTTTACAATAATTTTATTATTTTCCACACATGCAAATTCAGGTTTATCACCGGCCCCGTCTTTACTGCCGGCAGCAGAAACTCTTCCGATTTTCACATTGGTGGGGTTAAACTCAAGGGCAAAAACAATGGTATCTTGGTTGTCTGGAAAACCTGACTGAACATTACCTGAAAGCTTACCAAGTACAATCACATTACCACCGGCAATGATTTCAGATCCAGGATTCACATCACCGGTGATAACCAGATGTTTTTTTGCATTAATTTTCTGACCTGACCGGACCCGCCCCCTGAGCATGAGGACATCACTGCTATGGTGATTCCAGCCACGGGACAGATCCCTCTGCCTGATTCTTTCAGTTGGAATGGATCTTTTTTGGGGAGAGGCAGTTATATTACCCAGATCAAAATTTTTATCCAGATGGGTTTTTATTCTCTGGAACAGATCTTTGCGGGCCTGGTCTTTATTCTCCGGGTCTTTATTCTCCGGGACTTTTCCAATATCCAGGATTATGTCTGCATTCACAGCCAGATGCTTTAATTTTCTAAGCAGTTTATCAATTTCCGAAATCAGAGTTTCTTCTGGGTGGGAGGGATCAAGGGTAATCCAGAACCCTTTGCCCGCTCCTTTTAATTTAACAGGCGCAGTATTTTCAAAATTAATCATTTCAACTCTTTAGCAGATAAATGGTAGCAAATAAATGGTTTATAAATATCCGGGATATATAAAAAATCAAGGTAACATAGTCAAGGACTGAATCAGTTACCAGGGTCAGGAAACCTGATCATCGAGTGGAAAGCTGAGGCAGTACCATTTTAAGTACTGCCCTTTGGCTGCAAATAATTATGATCCAAGAACTTCCCTTATCTTATGGGAAAAATCAATCACTGAATAGGGTTTCAAAATATACCCCTTGCACCCTTTTTCCAGCATTGCCTGGGCTTTTTCATCAATGGAGTAACCTGTTGAAAGCAGCACTTTAACATCAGGGTTCTTTTTTTTTAATTCCAGGAATGTCTCAAGGCCGTTCATTTCAGGCATGATCATATCCAGAACCACCAGATTGATCTTGTCCTTTTTCTCTGAATAAATCTTCAGGGCTTCTTTTCCGGAATTCGCTGTAATTACATTATAGCCTAAGGCTTTACATATCTCTCTTCCAACGGTGAGAATTCTCAGTTCATCATCAACCAGCAGGACTGATTCATTGCCCAGTGCCAGTGTTTCATCTGCCGAAGGCATGTCGAAATCTTCAATGGGTTCAGCCAGGGGCAGGATAATGGAAAAAGAAGATCCCACATCGGGAGAACTCCAGATATCAATAATTCCGTTGTGATTTTGGATGATTTCCCTTGCAAAGGTAAGGCCCAGCCCCTTTTTTTCTGGATGATTCCTATGGTTTGCAGAATAAAAAGGCTTAAAAATGTTTTCCAGGGTCTCCTCGTCCATACCAATACCAGTATCGGTTATGGTTATCTTGACAAAGAATCCTGTATCAACGCCATATACCTCTGCTGTCCCATTAAGGATGGCTGCAGATTCAGTAATAACAGAGAGCTTTCCCCCATCAGGCATGGCAAGAAGCGCATTGTCCACAATGGCCTTGATGGCCTGATTTATCTTATCCGGATCTGCATTAACAACCAGGGGTTTGGAGTCAAGATCAGCTTCCAGAATCAAGTTTTTCCCCTTGAGATCAAGATTCTCCATTGACCTGCGCACAAGACGGTTCACATCAATGGAACTGGTGTAATACTCATCCACCTTGGCAAAACCCAGGAGTTGATTGGCAATTTCAGACCCCTTGTCAATACAGTCAAGTATTTCCCTGATATGGCTGTAAAGAGGATCAGAGTGATTGATGCTGTTCATCATCAGAGATGCATGGCCCTTTATGGCTGCCAGGAGATTGTTAAAATCATGGGCAATACCTCCTGTAAGAGCCTCTACAGCATCAGGTGATTCATTTTTCAATTGTATATGTTCCATTTGCCACCTCTAACTTGATAAACATTTTTAAAATAGGCTTTCTCAGGAGTATACTTCATAAGTATTGTTCTTTTCAATCAGGGAAACCCTGATTTTTGCTCCAAAAGCTATTTTTTTTAGTCCAGGGAGATAATATCTTCCTTTATGGCAAATTTTGTCAATCCTGCAATGGTAAAAATATTGAGTTTTTTCATGATATTTCTGCGGTGACTTTCAATGGTTTTAACGCTTACACACAATTTTTCAGCAATCTCCCTGGTCTTTCCCCCTTCAGCCACCAACTGAAGAACTTCCCGTTCTTTGGTGGAAAGCTGATTAAACTTCAAAACCTCGTCACCCTGGACTAATGATTGATCAGAGCTGTTTACATACATTCCCGCTATGGCAGGGGTCAGATAACAATTCCCCTGAAAAACTTCCTGAACCGCATAATACAGCTCACTAAAGGCTGACTCCTTTAAAAGATATCCAGAAGCTCCTGCTGCAAACATTTTATCAATAATGGTTTTACTGGAATGCATGGACAGGGCAATGATTTTTGTGCCGAGCACTTCCCTGCAGATCCTGGCCGTGGCTTCAACCCCGTTGAGATCAGGCATGGAGATATCCATAATAATGATATCCGGTTCCAGGGCAATGGTTTTTTCAACAGCTTCCCTTCCGTTGCGGACAATATCCAATACAGTGACACCCTTTTTCTCCAGCAGGCTTTTAATCCCTTCCCGGATAATTGCGTGATCATCTGCTATGATAACTTTTATTTCCATGCCTTCCATAGAAAATCCTTTATTTATAAAAGTCTATCCTGAAGCCAGATGAAAATCAAATAATACTTTATTTTTTAATGATACCATTTTGGTAATATAGGACTGAGAATTACTATGGTAGGTCCTTTTTTATTGCCCAAAGGAGTGAATACTGATACATAGCACAGGTTAATGAAATAATAATTGTAATAAAACAAAGTATAATATATAAGGAATTTATTCCTGTGATACCATCCTATAAACTTGTCAGCCGTGAGTTCAGGCAGGAAAATACCCAGGTTAAAATTGGTGATGCTGTTTTCGGCAATGGAACCATGCCTGTGATTGCCGGACCCTGTGCTGTTGAAACCCGGGAACAGATATTATCCATTGCCAGATCAGTGAAAAAAGCAGGTGCACTCCTCCTCAGGGGCGGTGCATTTAAACCCAGGACATCCCCCTATGACTTCCAGGGCCTTGGAAAACAGGGCCTGGAACTTCTTGCAATGGCCAGAGAAGAAACAGGACTGCCCATTGTCACAGAAGTCATGGATGTTGAAAACTTTGATCTTGTGGAAGCATATGCAGATGTGGTTCAGATCGGCACTAGAAATATGCAAAACTTCAGTCTGCTGAAAAGGGCTGGAAAATCCAGAAAACCTGTGATTTTAAAGCGGGGAATGTCTGCCATGCTCCAGGAATGGCTCATGGCTGCGGAATATATCATGGCCCAGGGCAACTCCAATGTCATCCTATGTGAAAGAGGTGTAAGAACCTTTGTCCGGCACAGCCGGAACACCCTGGACTTGTCTGTGGTCCCAGCGATAAAAAAAGAAACCCACCTGCCCATTATCGTGGACCCAAGCCATGCTTCCGGTGTTCGTGACCAGGTTGTATTCCTTGCCTATGCATCGGCTGCCATTGGTTCGGACGGGGCAATGATTGAAGTTCATAACAATCCAGAAAAAGCTCTCAGTGACGGGGCTCAATCCCTTTATCCCGACCAGTTCACCAGAGTTATGGCTAAAATGAATGCAATCCATTCAATTATTGGGAGCACGTAATGGAAACCTTTCAGGTGAAAGGCCTCCAGGGGCTTTCTTCCATCCATGTAGGAGAAAGCCTTTCAAATATTAACAAATATCTTCCAAAAGATGTCACACCTGTTATCATCACAGATGAAAATATAAAAAGTCTCTACCAGAAAAAATTTCCCCAGGGCCCTGTGATCACCATTGGCATGGGTGAAAAAATTAAAACCCTTGCCACAGTGGAGAGCATTTTAAATGAACTGATCTGCCTTTCCTGTGACAGATCCAGCTTTATCCTGGGTATTGGAGGTGGTATTGTCTGTGATATTACAGGTTTTGCCGCATCCATTTTTTTACGGGGAGTACAATTCGGCTTTGTTTCCACCTCCCTTCTTTCCCAGGTGGATGCCAGTGTAGGTGGAAAAAACGGGGTTAACCTTAATAATTTTAAAAATATGCTGGGGGTCTTTAACCAGCCTGAATTTGTTATCTGCGATATTGATCTTTTGCAGACCCTTCCCAAGCCTGAAATTTCCAATGGCCTGGCAGAAATTGTCAAACATGGCCTTATCAGAGATATCAATATGATGAAGTTTATTGAAAAAAACCTTCAGAAAGCCCTTGACCTGGACAGGGAAACCATTTTCAAGCTGGTGGCAGAGTCAGTTTCCATAAAATCCCAGGTAGTCCAACAGGATGAAAAAGAAGCAGGAGAGCGGCGAAAACTCAACTTTGGTCACACCATTGGCCATGCCATTGAAAAACTGGACCAGGCTGGCCATGGCCGTGCAGTATCCAAGGGCATGGTGGCAGCAGCCATGTTCTCCCGTCAAAGGGGCATGATCACCCAAGATGATGTGGAAAGAATCATAACCCTGCTAAAAGGGCTGAACCTGCCGGTGAACCTGGATTATGGGGCTGACCAGATAATGGAAGCCGCCTCCAGGGACAAAAAAAAACAGGGCAGTAACCTCCATTTTATATTCCTTGAAGCTCTTGGGAAAGCCCGGGCAGAAAAAATCAGGTATGAAGAAATGAACGCCTTTATTCATTCCACCTTCAAATAAAAGATAATTGACTATCCACCCTTTAATATCTCGTTTTGTTTCTGCAAAAAAGCAGAAACAAACAGTATAAACAATAAAAGGTGCCTTGATGGCTGAACAAAAAAACAATCTGGAAATTCAACCGGGCCTGGACGAGCTGATCTCTCCCTTTTTACCCATATGGGATGCCCTTCCCCTAGGAATTGCCATCTATGACAAACAGGGGAATATTGTTTTTTATAATCAGGCCCAGAGCCATATTGATAACCTGCCCGTTGATTTTGCCCTGGGAAATAATGTACGCTTTCTTTACGGTCCTGACCCTGGTCCCAGCCTTGTCATAGCCTGCCTCCAAAGTAAAAAACCCATTCATAATTATGTTTGTGTATATCGCACGGTCAAAGGAAATGCCATTAATTCAGCATCCTGGGTATTGGAGGTTGCTGCAAGGTCGCACATAGTCAAATCCTGATACATCATATCAAGATGGCTTGTTTCAGCTTTAAGCTCATTTGGGTGTACAGATTCATGGGCCGTCATCTGTTTAAGCGGGGAAGACTGGACAAGTTTTGCAATTTTCTGGTAATCTTCCATGGTTCCGGGACGCTGGGTTTTATCTTTTTGGGAAATATAAACCTCCCCGCCGGTTCCGCAAAGAACAGGGGTGCCTTTTCCAAATTTAAGATTATTTTCAGCATTTCTGGCTCTTATCTCAAATGTTTCAGGTGCGCTTTCAACGGCATTTAAAACCTGCTTTTCATTGAAAAACACTTTTGAGCCTTCGGTTTTAAATCCATTATTCTTGAATATATCCAATACTCCTTTACTATCCATCACTATACCCTGCTTCTCCAGAATTTTCATGGAAGCCCCTTGAATCAAATCCAAATCAGCTGTAGAAAATGGTTTGTTTACTAAAATCTGGTTAGTAGGCATGAGTTACCACCTGTTTTTTTATTTAACTAATTGTTTAACGCCTTCTTCCCGGATTTCCTGCAATGCTGTAACAACTGATTCGGAAAGCGGTTTTGACTTATGGTTTTCTATTATTTGAGCCACTTTTTCATCGGCTCTTTCTTCAAGGGATTTGCTGCCTTGCTTTTGCCATGTTTCAAAAGAATCCTTGCAAAAAAGTTCCGGCTGCCAGGATTCTTTGCGCATATGGTTCAATGTATGCTGCTGGGTCAGGTAATTTCCACCAGGGCCTACAAGATGAGTTACCTCTGTTGCCAGTGTCTCAGCACTGACTTCAATTCCCTGGATAAATCGTTTAACCCAGCTGATAATCTCATCTCCCAAAACCATCATTGCACAGGAACAGGTCATACCCATATATCCCACATCATGAATAGCACCACAGGTAATCTGCGGCATATGACGGGTTGCGCACACAAAAATTCGTTCAACAACTTCATGGGGGAACTGCAACGGGGTAATAGGTTCCGGATATGGAACAAGAAAAGGCTTCATGGTAAGCTGATCCTGCCCACCGGCCATTTCAGCGGCCATATCCAGTACCAGCTCAACCCCTTTGCTTGAGTAACCGCAAAAGAAGACAGGTTTGGCAGTATTTTGTACAACAGTTTCAAACTCATAAAGCTCGCCTGCATCTCCCGGTACATCCTGGGCGCTGCCAAAGGGCATTACAAAATCCAGGTTTGTCAGGGCGTCAGCTACCTTTGCCCCCCAGGCAATATCTGTCATTGTGGTGAGTCGAATATCTTTTTCAAGAGCATGTCTGTGATTGGGGCTTGCTGTGGACGAGCCAAAATAGCTTTTACGGCAGCTGAGATCCAGAGCAGGTTCCCCATCTCTACTATAAAGATTAAACCCTTTTGGTACCTTAACAAGGGCATCCTCAATGATATAACGAGGAACGTGCACATGGTCACCTTTCACATGTGCACCAGCTTCGTTCAGCAGATTTAACGCCTTTTTATGATTAACCTGACAGCAGGTTCTTTACAAAATCAAAAAAGCAGCCTGTTTGATTTCATGAATCTGATCATCGGTAATTGTTTTCAAGGCCGGCGTTGTGTGGCCTGAATATCCCGCATGTAACATATCTAATCTCCTATTTGTTTCATTTGTTCGATACGTGTTTGTTTAGCATACAGCAATAGCCATGCCAGGAAGTAAAAATTTTTAAAAACACCATAATAACAAGTAGTTATTCTTTAGAAATAAATTATTTTTCCAATATGCAAAAAAGGCTTAATGGAATTTGCAAAGTTTTTTGCTTTTTTGCTAAAGTATTTGCCCGAAAAGCAAAATAATTAAAAATCCCTTTCATAAAAAGTAAAAATATAGTATATATTCTGGTCTTACGAAAAAATCAGGCCAACAAATTTATTTAAATTATTTTGAATCGTTGCTTACCTGTTAAGCAGAAACCACACCATAAACAATCTATTATTATTCATTATTATTTTAGGAAAATAAAATTATGGCAAGTTTAAAAGGAACCCAGACCGAAAAAAATCTATTAACTGCATTTGCAGGAGAATCCCAGGCCCGTAACCGGTATAACTATTTTGCCAGTGCTGCAAAAAAAGAAGGTTTCGTCCAGATTTCTGAAATTTTTGCTGAAACAGCCAACCAGGAAAAGGAACATGCCAAGCGGTTCTTTAAATTTCTGGAAGGTGGAGAAGTAGAGATTGTTGCCGCTTTTCCAGCGGGTGTGATCGGCACTACCCTGGAAAATCTCAAGGCTGCTGCTGCTGGAGAAGAATATGAATGGACCACCATGTATCCTGATTTTGCAGCCATTGCAAAAGAAGAGGGTTTTGATGCCATTGCCATGGTATTTGAAATGATATCTGTTGCTGAAAAACAGCATGGGAAAAGGTATGCAGAACTTGCCGCCAATGTGGAAGCCGGCACAGTGTTTAAAAAAGAGGCCAAAACCAAATGGCGCTGCCGCAATTGCGGATATGTTCATGAAGGGGAAGAAGCTATTGAGATGTGCCCGGCCTGTGTCCATCCCCAGGCTCATTTTGAACTGCTGGCAGAAAACTGGTAAAATTGAAAGAACAATAATAAAAATTGTCAAAAGCCGATTGTTGAAAAAACAAGAGACCAGGCCCTGTATCCGAACACTCCTGCAGAATGGATTATTAAACGGATTCAGGGCTTGAGTTATTTTAAGGCCTGCCAATTAATTTGAATATTGATCAATTGACAAAAAATAAATATGATCTATATTTATTAACAATTTTTACTATAAATATAGGATAATTACCATGGCAGAAAATATTATAGAAATAGATGACGATTCATTTGAAAAAAAAGTTCTACAATCAGACAAACCAGTAGTGGTTGATTTCTGGGCTCCCTGGTGCGGCCCCTGTAAAGCCATTACCCCCACCATGGAAGCCCTTGGTGAGACCTATGGAGACCAAATGGTCTTTACAAAGGTGAATGTGGACGAGAACCCATTAACCCCCAGTAAATATGGAATCCAGGCCATTCCAACTCTTATTTTCTTTAAAAACGGTGAAGTTGCCGAACAGATAACCGGTATGGTAGCAAAAGAGAAATTAGAAGAAACAATCAAAGGGATCTTGTAAGAAGGAGCAAATCATGACAGATAACAATTACGATCTTGTGATTATAGGGGCTGGACCTGCCGGTCTCACTGCTGGAATTTATGCAGCCAGGGCAAGGATGAACGTGCTTCTTCTTGAAAAGGCCGTGCCTGGGGGCCAGATTCTTGTAACAGACTGGATTGAAAATTATCCAGGATTTCCTAAAGGCATAAGCGGCTATGACCTGGCTGAAAAAATGAAAGTCCAGGCAGAAGAGCTGGGGCTGAAAATCGAAACAGTAGAAGTCCAGTCCCTGAATCTTTCTTCAGATGTAAAAGAAATAGTCCTTACAGACCGGACCATACAGGCAAAAAGCCTGATCATTGCATCGGGCGCATCTCCAAGGAAACTGGGAATCGGGGAAGACAAATACATGGGTAAAGGAATTTCCTTCTGCGCCACTTGTGATGCCCCCTTTTTCAAGGAGAAAACTGTTGTGGCTATTGGTGGCGGAGATACTGCTGTGCAGGAAGCCATTTATTTGACAAAATTTGCCAGCAAGGTAATTCTTGTCCATCGCAGGGATGAGCTTCGGGCTGCAAAAATTCTCCAGGAAAGGGCTTTTGCCAACGATAAAATTGAAATTCTCTGGGATTCCGTGGTTACTGGAGTGGATGGTTTGTTCGGGATTGAAAATGTACATGTTAAAAATGTAAAAACCAGTGAAACAAAAACGGTTAAAGCTGATGGCTGTTTTATATGGGTGGGGATTCTGCCCAATACTGAATTTGTCAAAGACACTGTGAAAACCGATGAATTCGGCTTTATCATTGCAGACGCAAAAATGCAGGCCAGCGTTCCCGGCGTTTATGTGGCCGGTGATGTCAGGGATACTCCCCTCAGGCAGGTATCCACTGCCGTGGGTGATGGTGCTGTTGCAGCTATCTCTGCTGAACATTATATTGAAAATTTATAATAATGAAAAAAATTTTTCTCCTGGGAATATTATTTTTTTTCATCTCAGGGTGCTCCCTGTTTGATGACTCAAACCAGATGAATAAAAATGCAGAACAGCTGGCCGCAGAAGGTGCCTTCGCCTTCATGAATGAAGACTACAGAGATGCTGTGAAGGCCTATACAGACCTGAAAGACTGGTATCCCTTCAGCAGGTATGCAATACTGGCTGAGCTCAAAATTGCAGATTCCCACTTTCATTTAAAGCAATATGATGAAGCAATAATAGCCTATGAAAATTTTGAAAAAATGCATCCAAGAAACGAGGCTGTTCCCTATGTGATTAACCAGGTAGGACTTTGCTGGTATAATCAGATTGATACAGTTGACAGGGACCACACCCCTGCCAGAAATGCCATGGCACAATTCCAGCGACTTCTACAACAATACCCCAACAACGAACTGAATAAACAAGCCATGGCCAATATTCAGAAATGCATTGAAAATATTGCAGGCCATGAACTATATGTGGCTGATTTTTATATGAAAACAAAAGAATACAAAGCAGCTTTAAAACGGTATGAGGGTATTGTTGAATTTTATCCTGGTACTGAACAAAGCAAAATAGCCCTGAATAAAATTCCAGAATGCTCTTCTCTGGCAGATAAGCAGGAAAGTGAGAAAACATCCCAGTAAATAATAATAGTTCTTTACTTTTGTTTTAGACTGGTGTATTGATATCGGGTTATTATTTTGTTAAAAAGTTTTTCTTTGAGGAGTTTAATATGTCAAAACAATGCGCAATTTGTGGTAAAAAACCAATGGTCGGCAACAATGTCAGCCATGCTCACAATTTGAACAAAAGAAGATTTAACCCAAACCTTCAGAGCGTCCGTGCAGTGATTAAACAGGGTTGCGTTAAAAAAATCGATGTATGCACAAGCTGTATTAAGGCAGGCAAGGTCGTTAAAGCCTCTTAATTATTTCCCCCCTGCATGCTGATGCTGATTTAAAACCAGGACAAAACTTTAAATTCGGATATTTACCAGATAAATATCCGAATTTTTATTATTTTTTCCCGGTTGTCTGTTCTGAAAAGAAAAAATCTTTATTCATTTCTAACGATTCGTTTCACATCCAATACTTTTTTCACCCGCCGGATTTCAGACATGATCTTGCGTAATTGCTCTGAGCTTTCCACCAGAATCGGATCACCGCTGCAATATCTGCCAGAAGCCCAAACCTGTCATCGGTCTTTATCCTGATACTGGCTGGATAGGATTCTACAGAATCATCGCTCCACTGCACCTCAATTTTTCGTTCATTGCTCATTTTCATGACATTGATACAGTTTTTCCTGTGAATGGTCACTCCCTGGCCCTGGGTAATATAGCCGGCAATGGGGTCACCTGGCAGAGGGTTGCAGCATTTGGAAAATTTGACCAGAATATCATTGAGACCCTTGACGATGATACCGGTATCTGCTTTCCTTTTTTTTCTGATGGCAATTTTCTGAAGAAAACTTTCTTCCTTCTGATCTTTTTCAAGATCAGGAAGAACCTTGTTCAAAATCTGCAAGGGTGTCAGTTTACCAAAACCAACGTGGGCGATGAGGTCATCCACTGTTTTAAACC
The DNA here is from genome assembly GCA_002085465.1 of Desulfobacteraceae bacterium 4572_89. The sequence goes on from NBML01000007.1 coordinate 23,822, forward strand.
CATAGGATTTTGATACAGCCTTAATCTCACCGGATTTTACCAGGGCATTAAAATTCTGGTTTTTCTTCCTGAAAATCTTTTCGCACATTTCCCGGCCCAGGGAATAACTACGTTCCTTTTCCCTGGCATTGATCCAGGCCCTGATCTTTGTCCTGGCCTTTACGGTTTTAACAAAATTAAGCCAATCCTGGCTGGGATGGTGTCCTTTGGTGGTGATAATTTCAATGGTATCACCGGTTTTAAGCTGATGGGCCAGTGGCACCAGTTTTTTGTTGACTTTGGCACCTGTACACGCTGCCCCGACTTCCGTGTGTATCATATAGGCAAAATCCACTGGTGTTGCCTTTTTGGGCAGGGTTTTAATCTCACCCTGGGGTGTGAACACATAAATTTCATCCGGGTAAAGATCAATACGGACATTTTCCAGGAATTCATCGGGATCATTGTAATTTTCCTGGTTCTCCACAAGATTACGAATCCAGGCAAACAATTCCCCGGTGGTTTCATCGGCCTTGGTCCCTTCCTTATAACTCCAATGGGCGGCAATACCTGATTCAGCAATTCTATCCATCTCCTGGGTACGGATCTGAATTTCCACCCGCTCTCCCTTGGGACCCACAACAGTGGTGTGGAGGGACTGGTACATATTGGGCTTTGGATTGCCGATATAATCCTTTATCTTGTTATAAATGGGCTTCCACATGGAGTGGATACCACCCAGGGCAGCATAACACTGGGGCATTGAATCCAAAATAATCCTGAAGGCAATGATGTCATAGACTTCCTCAAACTCCAGGCTCTGGGAAATCATTTTCTGGTAGATACTGTAATGCTGTTTATACCGTCCTTTTATTTCACAGGGCATTTCCATCTCCTCCATTTTATAATGAAGGCTTGTACTCACCTCTTTTATATAATTTTCTTTTTCATCTCTGGCCCGGTTCACCAGGGCATCAATACGCTCATACTCCTCCCGCAGGGTATAATAAAAGGCGATCTCCTCCAGTTCATGCTTAATCCAAAAAATACCCAGCCGGGCAGCAATGGGAGCATAGATATCCAGGGTTTCCTGGGCAATGGCAGCCTGCTTTACAGCTGTTTTATGATATTTCAGGGTCCTCATATTGTGGATTCGGTCTGCCAGTTTTATGAGCACCACCCGTATGTCATCTGCCATGGCCAGAATCATTTTCCGTAAAGACTCAGCCTGCTGTGCAATCTTGGTGGAAAAGGGCAGGCTGGATAATTTGGTGACCCCTTCAACAATATGGGCCACTCCAGGGCCGAACATCTCTTCAATATCTTCCTTGGTGGCCGGAGTATCCTCAATTACATCATGGAGCAGGGCAGCGGCGACACTTTCCACATCCAGTTTCATGTCAGCCAGGATATCCGCCACTTCCAGGGGATGGGAAAGATAGGGCTCTCCAGAAAGACGTAACTGCCCTTCATGGACCCGGGCAGAGTAGATATAGGCCCGGTCTATTATGTCCAGGTCTGCACCTGGATTGTACTCATAAATTTTATCTAATATATCGGTAATTCGAATCATTTATGCGGCCTTGGCCCATTTTTAATATGCTTTGGCAAATAAGACCCTTTTTTCACTTGTATTACCGCAGCAGATACAGGATCCTGTTTCTTCAGGGCTGTCAAAGGGGATACAGCGAATGGTTACTGAAAGATCTTTTTTGATTTTTTCCTCACATTCCCCTGATCCGCACCAGTGTGACATGACAAAAGCTCCGTTGTCATATCCCTTTGCCTTTTTATAAAGATTATAAAATTCTTCTCTGGAGTCAATGGTAAAAGTATTTTCCTGACGGTATTCCAGGGCCCTGGTGAACAAAGTATCCTGGATATTATCCAGAAGGTCGGTAATATTGTTTATAAATTCATCCCTGTCCATGGCTTTTTTTTCATTGGTATCCCTCCGGGCCATGAACACGGAGTTGTTGGCAAGATCCCTTGGCCCCAGCTCAATGCGAACAGGGATACCTTTTTTCACCCAGTCCCATCCCCTGGCACCACCAATGTCCCGGCTGTCAATTTCCACTTCCACCTTACGGCCATGGAAATGTTTTGCATTTAATGCCTGTTTCAGGGCCTTTGTGCTCTCCATAACCTGGGTGTTGTCCCCGTCTTTCTTAATAATGGGTAAAATTACCACATGGGCCGGAGCTACCCTGGGGGGCATGACCATTCCGTCGTCATCGGAATGAACCATGATGATACCACCGATCATCCTGGTGGAAGTTCCCCATGAGGTTGTCCAGGCAAACTCTTCCTGGCCCTCTTCATTCTGGAATTTTATACCGGAACCCTTGGCGAAATTCTGTCCCAGAAAATGGGAAGTCCCGGCCTGAAGTGCTCGTTTGTCCTGCATCATGGCTTCGATACAGGTGGTGTCATCAGCTCCTGGAAAACGTTCCGATTCGGTTTTATGGCCTCGAATCACGGGCATGGCCAGATTTTCCTCCACAAACTTTGTATAGACATCCAGCATCTGCATGGTTCTTTCCATTGCTTCTTTTTTTGTGGCATGGGCAGTATGACCCTCCTGCCAGAGGAATTCACTGGTTCTCAAAAACATCCGGGTCCGCATCTCCCATCTGACCACATTGGCCCATTGGTTAAGCAGAATGGGCAGGTCCCGATAGGATGAGGTCCATTTGGCCATGGATTCGCCGATAATGGTTTCAGATGTGGGACGGACAATCAAAGGTTCTGCCAGTTCCCCGGCCGGGTTAAGCCCGCCATCTTCACCCTTTTCCAGCTTGTGATGTGTAACCACGGCGCATTCCTTTGCAAACCCTTCCACATGTTCAGCCTCTTTTTCAAGGTAGCTCAGGGGAATAAAAAGAGGAAAATAAGCATTTCTCACCCCGGTTTCCTTGAACATTCCATCCATCTGATTCATTATATTTTCCCACAGCGCAAACCCCCAGGGCTTGATCACCATACAGCCCCTTACCGGTGAATTTTCTGCCATGTCCGAGGCCTTGACAACTTCCTGGTACCATTGAGAATAATCCTGTTCCCGGGTGGGTGTGATCGCTGTTTTATTCTTCTTTGCCATTAAATTTCTCCGAATTATTTGTCATATTATCTATTTCATAAAGCAATTGATCCAATAGTTGATCCTGGCCCACTTTTTTGAAAACCTTTCCTTTTTTAAACAAAATACCTATTCCGTCTCCGCCTGCTATGCCGATATCTGCTTCCTTTGCCTCTCCAGGGCCATTAACCACACACCCCATAATAGCAACCTTAATCTTCGAAGAACGTTCAAGTAAAGCTTTTTCTACCTCTTCAGCAATTTTAAACAAATTAATCTTGCACCGGCCGCAGGTGGGACATGAAATCAATTCAGGCCCCCGGCTTCTTATGCCAAGGGCCCGTAGAATTTCAAAGCCTGTCCGAATCTCTTCCACAGGATCCCTTGTCAAAGAAACCCGCATGGTATCCCCAAGACCTTCAGACAAAAGCATTCCAATACCAATGGCTGACTTGGTAACTCCGGCAATGAGACCACCCGCCTCGGTTACCCCCACGTGGAAGGGGACATCGGTTTTTGATGCCAGCATGCGATAGGCCTCAACCGTCCGTGTCACATCCGAAGCTTTCAAAGAAACCTTGATATCATGAAATCTCAGTTTTTCCAAAATCCGGATATTGGACAGGGCGCTTTCCACCATTGCTCTGGCAGTTGTGCCCAGTTTTTTTTCAATCTCTTTTTCCAGGGAGCCGGCATTGACCCCCACCCGGATGGGAATTCCATGGGCCATGGCAGAATCCACCACAGCCTGTATCTTTTTTAAATCTCCTATGTTGCCCGGATTAATCCTCAGGCAATCGGCTCCTGATTCTGCCGAGGCAAGGGCCAGCCTGTAGTCAAAATGAATATCGGAAATCAAGGGGATGTGAATCCTGTCCTTTATCTGTCTTATGGCCAGGGCAGCTTCCATATCAGGAACCGCCACCCGGACAATCTCACATCCTGCCTTTTCAAGGGACAGAATCTGGGCCACTGTGGCATCCACATCCTGGGTATAGGTATTGGTCATGGACTGCACCGACACCCGGGCGTTTGAACCCACCTTTACATTGCCCACACTAATCTGCCTGGTTTTTCTTCTTTCCCGGACCAATGACATGAACTACCCTTTTTCTAAAGATTAAAGCCTGCACCAATTATATCTGGTCCGTCAATAAAATCTATCCATTTTTTGGCATCCTTCAATTTGAGTTTACAATTTAGCCAAATGAAAATCTAAAAATGCCCTTGTCTCTAACAAATACAATAACAGATTCACAAAAAATGGGAATAAAATTTATACATCGTCCCGATTTAAATTCTTCAAAAAGGTTGCACATTGCCACGACAGCACTATTAGCTATGCTTAACAACCATTGGGGCACAATATCTGGTATGGCAAAAGAATATTTGGTTTTAATTCCCTGAAGGGATAACTCCTTTCCGTCTTCATTCAAAACTGTTTTAAATGGTGTGAATCTTGGGACAAGATAATATTACAAGGTCTTTTTTCAGCCTGTACTTTTGCATCTACTGAAAATCATATGGGCCCGCAATAAAAGAAAATAATCGGATGATGACCGTCAGGTCTGGCTGGTGTTGCTGTCAGGCCATAAACGTATTTAGGTATTTAGCCGTAGCCTTTTTTTGATGAGGCAGACTATCGTATTCCGGAACTGGAGAGCTGGTATTGACTTTTTTTTGAAATTGGATTGAGGAATTACGAAGGGCTACGCCCAAAATCATCTATTTTCCGGGATTTTTTAAAATTTACTCAAGAATCTCAAGCTATTTTCTCTCCAATTTTTCAGGCCTTGATTTTTGCCTTGACTTAAGTTTGTCCCTCCTGATACAAGCACAACATGTTGTGCTTGTATCAGGAAGGAATGAATATTATTAACTTTGGGGTTTTCCGATACTTTCTTTAACAAAAAGCAAGTTCCTATCCCTCAGCATGCCTTCAGGGGTATATGCCCTATCGGGAAAGGCCTCATACACGACATTGAGTCCGATCTCTTCTCCCACCCGGGCCATGAGTTTCCCCTTTTTCCCGGCCAGTGCAACAAAATAGAGATCCTTATTGATACTGACAATGGCTTGGGCAACCGCCCTTGCGATTTTCTCATTGTCAACCGCTGTAAGATAAAGTGCCCCATGGGGTTTTACATGGGCAAGTCATGTCCCGTGAACATTGCAAAATGCTTGAAGTGCCCCGACCTGGTAAATAATATACTGCCGAATCTCTTGGGGTGTGCAATTCATATTTCTGCGACCAAATCCGAGAAGGTCGGGATATCCAGGATGAGCACCAATACCTACTCCCAAATCTTTTGCCAACTTTACCGTTGTTTCCATGATATTGGGATCACCGGCGTGCCAGCCGCAGGCAATATTGGCGGATGTTATAAATTT